>JAFGMM010000413.1 GCA_016927535.1 Anaerolineae bacterium | reverse complement strand
CGACCGCTGCCCAGTACGCGCAGGCGGTCAAGGATGCGCTGGGCGACCTGGCCTCGCGCGCGCCGGCGCTGCGCACGGCGACCCTGGAAACCGTCGCGGGTCAGGCCGAATATGCGCTGCCGGACGACTTCCTGCGCCTGGTCAGCCTGACGACTTACAGCGGCGGCGCCGGCGAAGTCTTAGTCACCGGCGAAGGCCTGGTCCCGCTGGGCCGGGACGGCTACCGCGAGACGGTCGAGGTGTCAGGCAATACCCTGACCCTCGTGCCCACGCCCACCTTCGACGCCGACCGGACGCTGCGCTACGCGGTCAGGTACGTCCTCAATGAGAGCGACGAGTATACGACCCTCGATGAGGACCGGGCGCGTGTCGCGCTGCTGAAGGCGGAGAGCATCGCGCTGCGCTGGATCGCCAACGCGGTCACGCGCCAGGCGTGGAGCTACACGGTGGCCGAGGAGCGTGTGGACAAGCAGAAGCAGGCGGCGGAGTTCAGAACTTGTCGCGTGAGCGGCTGAAATCTGCTGCATGGCGCTCAATCACTTCCACGGCACAGGCCACGCCGTCTTCCGCCTGGATTCTTTCGCCGAAGGCGGCGGCGCGCGCGCGCAGCGCCGAATCGGTCACGGCGGTGTGGATGGCTTGCGCCAGCTTTTCGGCCGTGAGCCTTTTGCTGTCGGCCAGGCGGAGTCCAACGCCTAATTTCTCCACGCGATCCGCCCAGGCATATTGGTCCAATAGAAAGGGGGTGATGAGGCTCGGCGCCCCGGCGCGCAGACCCGCCGCGGTGGTGCCGGCGCCCCCATGATGCACGACCGCTGCCGTGCGGGGGAACAGCCAACTGTGCGGCGCATCATCCACGTAGAACACGCTCGCGGAGGTGGGCAGGCGGGCCACCGCGCCCCAGCCCGTCAAGAGTATTCCCCGTTGTCCGGTGAGTTCCAGGGCGCGCAGAACCAGGCGGGTTACACGTTCCGGGTCCTTGTCGCTCATACTGCCAAAGCCGACATAGACCGGCGGCGGCCCACTCTCCAGAAAGCGCTCCAACTCCGCAGGCGGCTGCCAATCCGGTTGAGCGTCCAGAAATAAATAGCCGGTGACGTGGTGATTATCGGCCCAATCCGGCGGCTTGGGCAGCACCTGGGGACTGTAGCCATACAGCCACGGCGTGCCATGGTCGCCGAGGGTGTTGAGCATCTCGCGCATCGAGCGCCAGGAGGGCAGACCCAGGCGCGTGGTGCGCCAGTGGTTGAACATTCCGCCTACGAGGAGCCACCCCGCGCGCATATACAGCGTATACGTCAGGTAGTTGTAACCGCCGCCTAACGAAAAACGAAACGGCAACATGAACACGGGAAAGGCGCGGGTGGGTGGAAACAGCGGCTGTAAAGACACCAAAGCCATCGGGATGCCGCGCTGGTTGGCAAGGTCCACGCCGATACTTGCGACGGAACTCAGCGCCACAAACTCTGCCTCCTGCGCCGCTTCCCAGCAATTGTCCATCACCTTCGCCAGGTACGTCTCCATCCCAGAACGAAACTCCCGCAAAATACGTACCACATTGCGGCCTCTTAAACCGGCCCGATGCTCCGGCTTTCGCACGAATTCCTGCATACTAAAGCCTATCGGATGTACGTTCACGCCATACGACCGGACCCACTCGATATGATCGCGCGAAGCCACCAGAGTCACATGGTGGCCTGCCTGCTGCAAGCCCAAGGCCAGCGCCACATACGGTTGGGTATCGCCACGCGAGCCGAATGTGCAGATGGTAATCTTCATAGCTACTCCCTGAAGCGCGCCGCCCAACAGGTGTCTATACCAGGGGATTCTCTGTATAGAGCACCCCACGGACATTATATACGAAGCATCATGACCCTCCAACCGGCAGCGCCTGGCGCTGGTAGCTTCGCTGCACGAGACCCTGGAGATGTACGACACGATGGAGGCGCTGTGCTGCTACCTGTCGGTGCCGCCCGCGCATCGTGCCCCGCGACCAGGCGCCGCACGGCGAGGATGAAATTCCTGTTGACTGGCTGGACGAGAACGATATCGCCGCCATCATCCAACAGGTGATCGGAGGCGCGGCGGACGCCGCCCCCTTTCCTGCTGAGGCCGGCGGCGATGCTCTGGATCGACCGGATGAGCCAGCGCTACCACCTGCGTCCGAGTGAATTTCTCTTGGGCGGGCTGCTGGAATACCAACTCGACGAGGCGGTCGCGCAGCTGGCGGTGTGGTTCGACGACCACCACGATACCGAACCGAAGGGCAAGGTCAAGCCGCGCAAGCACAGTGCGGAATACCTGATCGACCGGCTGGAGCGCGCGGCGCGCGAACCGCGCTACGCCGACCCGATGACCCTGGTGGCGATGGGATTGGCGCGCTTCGAGGAAGCCGAAGCCGGGTGAGTGACGAGTGACGAGTAGCGAGTTCACGTGCACTGCGCGCACGCGCATGTGAACAAAACTTCGCAGTGTTGGCTTTAGTGGTGGTCGTGGCGCTGCTGCTCGTGTTTCCGGGAGTAGCGCGCGCTCAGGGAGACGATCCGGGAACGCTGCCCGGCGGCGACCTTCCCATCGTGCTGCCCGGCTGGGTCGAGCAGCTGGCCTTCGGCACGCTGGGGCTTTCGCTCCTCGTGTCGGCGGCGACCGAGGTCACCAAGCGCTTGCTGGCGCTGGCTGGCCTGTACAAGGACGGCCTGGGGCGCTACGTCGCCATCGTGTGGACCTTCGGCTTCGTGGCGCTGGCGCTGGCGTCGAATCTGCTGGATGCCGGCGCGGTCGTGAACCCGCGCGTGGAGTGGATGTACCAACTGATGCTGCTGCTCCTGACCTTGCTCGGCGCGCCGACCGCGCACGCCTGGGCGAAAGCGACTGGGCTGGTCGGGTCGATGTCGCCGGGTGAAGGCAGCTAAGCGGCAGATTCAAGTCGCTTCCTCAAGCGCGACGACCCGGTCCAGGCGAAAGTGACGCTCGTCCTGCCGGCTCTCGCAGAACGCGACCAGGTAACGCTGCTCCCAGCGTTCCACCAATTCCAGCGGGCGCACCACCCGCTGCGTGATGCGCGCGCCGGCGTCGATGTAGGTCAAGTGGAGCGGCGCTTCGGCGTCGATGGCAGTCTGGATGCGGGCAACATAATCTTCCAGGCTACTGTGCTGCTCTACCCAGCGCGCCAACCGCTCGACCGCCTCCGGCTCGCCGCACGCGACATGCTCCACCAGGCAGCCCGCCTGGGACAGCACCAAGCGCTCCACCCCGGCAAGCTCGCCGGGCGCGAGCGCCTCCGCAACGATGGCATCGACCTCGCCCAGTTCGAGATCGGTCAGGGTCGGGACCAGTTGGCGCACATGCTCATAGGTGCGCATCAGCACGAGCAGCTTGCGCAGCGGCAGCGGGCGGCGCACCTCACCCCCTGGCCCCCTCTCCACATGTGGAGAGGGGGAACCGGGTTCCGGCTCAGGGGTGTCGGGGACGTTCACGGTGTAACCCTGCTGGCGCAGGTAGCGGAAGAGGTCTTTCGCCTGGTGATGTGAAACCCAGACATTCCTGCCGGCGGCAAAGGGCAGGGTACGGCTGCGAAACGGCCTGCGATGGCGCAGGCCGTTCACCAGCGCCGCCGACGCCATCTGCACGCGGTAGCCCGGTTCGCAGTCGGCCTGCACCGTCTCGTCGCGCCAACCCTGCAGCCGGGCGCGCGCCGGGCCGGGGAGCCGGCCGCCGCTGAAGCGGTCGAGGATGAAGATCACGTCGGCAGCCGGGTAGCCCCAGGTCACCGCCTCCTGCATACTCGCGCGCGTGACGCGGTAGCGCGCCGGCGGTCCCACATCGACCAGTTCGGCGAAGCTGGCAACGTCGAAGGTGAAACAGGGCAGCGCGTCGAGCGCCACGGTAACCTCCAGGCCGGCGGTGACGGCCAGCGGCACGTCCTCGCGCGCCGGCAGCTGCAGTTCAGCGTCCGGGATATCCTGGTCGATGGCGGTGTTGGCGGGCGGGCTGGCGAAGTACCGGTGGCGGGCCAACGCGCTCGCCAGCCAGTCCACACTTTCCGGGGTGGGATGCAACCTCACCCCCAACCCCCTCTCCATGCATGGAGAGGGGGCTTCATCCGTTGTGCCGCCCTCGCCGTGCACTTCGATCAGCGCCAAGCAGGGCAGGATATCCTCGAACAGCAGGCGCAGCATGGCGGGCACGCGCCGCGCCATCGCGTTGGCAACCGCCGGGAGATTCTGCGCGATGTGCTGCCAATCCAGCACCCCCCGCGCTTGCAGACCGGCTTCGATATCAGCGGCGTGCGTCCAGGCGTCGCACGGCAGCTTGGCAATGGCGCGCAGGATTTCGAGCACAACATGGCGCCACCAGCTATTCAGCAGACGGCTGTCATGGCGACCGGTCGCCCACTGCCACGTCATCTCGAGATTCCAAAACCAGATACGGCGTAAGGTTTGAAGCTGGAATGCCGGCGGCCGGTTGACCCACTCGTAAGCTGTAGATGACAGGCGCAGCGAGCGCCCGGCAGCGCCGATCAACCCCGCGCCTCCAACAAGCTCGCGCAGCCAGACGAGCACCGGGGCATCCTGTTCACTCTGCGGCGCCTGCACCACAGAGTGAAAACCGGTCTGTCCGGCCAGGACGGTCAGGCTTTTTTGAGTCCATCTTCTGGCACGGGTGATCGATAAACGCCGTTGATACACCAGCGCCAGGAACCGGGCGATGTCATGGAGGAAGAGTTGGGCGCGCGTTTCCCAGGTCATGGAATCTCCTTCCGTGTGGCACGGGACTGTGCTATAATATGTCCAGCTACTACCGGTAACGAAACAAAGACTTTGGGGCGAAAACCCTCAATGAATCTCTTACTTCAAGACAAACTGTCACCAAGAGAATTTGGTGGTTCACCGAGACCAGTAATAGGCGGGTGCGATGCGTAAAAGTGGTGTGGCCTACCCTGGGATTCTCCAAAAAAGCGGTTACCGGCGCTGTGCCATGCCCACGTTTTGAAATGGCAGTCCGAAGAGGATGCCCATATGAGAGGGTATTTGGACGATTACAACACTGCCTGTAAATCCAAGACTTAACGGCGTCCGAAGAGGATGCCCATATGAGAGGGTATTTGGACATCTGCATGTACCCGACCTCGGGTACCGGCAAAACCGTCCGAAGAGGATGCCCATATGAGAGGGTATTTGGACCACCACAGTAGGACATATCCCCTGGATTGGGGCATGTGTCCGAAGAGGATGCCCATATGAGAGGGTATTTGGACCAACGCGCCGGCCAAAACGGCCAGGCAACACTTGGTCCGAAGAGGATGCCCATATGAGAGGGTATTTGGACTGCTGGCTCTCGCCAGCCTCGCTGAACGATACGCACAGTCCGAAGAGGATGCCCATATGAGAGGGTATTTGGACCTCTTCGTCAAGATAGAATTCGGTCCATACGGCCATCGTCCGAAGAGGATGCCCATATGAGAGGGTATTTGGACGACCCTTAAACCCTGGCGTCAGAACGATTGTTTCTTCGTCCGAAGAGGATGCCCATATGAGAGGGTATTTGGACGACAAATTGCATGTCTTGCAAGTGTACTTCCACCTGTCCGAAGAGGATGCCCATATGAGAGGGTATTTGGACCAACCACTGCGATGACACGTCTTTTCCGATAGCTAGTCCGAAGAGGATGCCCATATGAGAGGGTATTTGGACTCGCGAATAAAACTTTCTTAGCCATGTCTTTTTTGCGTCCGAAGAGGATGCCCATATGAGAGGGTATTTGGACACCAGCCGATGGATGGTATCGGCGTCCATGGGATTTTGTCCGAAGAGGATGCCCATATGAGAGGGTATTTGGACAGACGATCCACTGGCCCGGGTTCAGCGCCGCGGTGTCCGAAGAGGATGCCCATATGAGAGGGTATTTGGACCCCGAAAGAAGGTTCCTATCCCTACACGGCGGTGCTGGGCGATGTGGAACGCTTTGCCCCGGCGCTCTGGCGCCTGGCCATGGAAGCCGAAGTCCCTGCCCGTTCCAGGGTCACCGCCGATAGCGCGGCCTGGATCTGGAACTTGGCCGCCGATTACTTCCCGGACAGCGAACAAATCATCGATTGGTATCATGCGACCGAGCACCTGGCAGGGGCGGCTCATGCCTTACACTCAGACGATGCCGACAGAGCCACCGCCTGGTTCCAACGCTGGCAAAAGCCTTTGTTTGAAGGAGAAGCCTGGCGGCTTGCGCAAACCTTAGAACGTGCTGGTTACCAGACCTGGGATGCGTTGGTTGCCTCCTGGCGCTGAACATAGGTTGGTTATTCGCTCGGCTATCTTGAGCGAGACATTTGACGAGCTTTGGGCGGCTGCCGCCTGAGATCTCGCCCCCAGCACGGAATGCACCCGCCAGTAGCCAGTGAGGGCAATTTGCACAATCCGGACCGTCATCATAAAATGGTTAGCAAATTTTCCTTAGTGTCATTCACTACCGGACACTTTTAAAAACCCCATAAAGGGGTAAGCGAAAAATCAATAGGAATGGGTAAGCCCTCATTCAAAAGATGAT
>JAFGMM010000045.1 GCA_016927535.1 Anaerolineae bacterium | reverse complement strand
GGCGCGGCGTCGGGGTGCGGGTCGGCGTCCAGGTGGGCGGGAGCGGCGTCGCGGTGGGGATGGCGGTGGATGACGATACCGGCGTCGGCGTAAAGGTGGGTGCCGGTGTGGGCGCGGGCGCGCATGCCGCAATCGCCAGCGCGCCGAGCGCAATGAGCAGGAAGGCCGGGTATAGAATGCGCATGTCAGGCTTCCAGGCGGAAGTAGACCATCACCAGGACCAAGAACATCGCCAAACCGAGCAGTTGGAAGATCGGCGGCGTGGGCAAGAAGCCCGAAAAGCCGATGAACCAGATCACACCCGCCGAGGCCATCAGGCCGAAGACCAGGATGCGCTTGTGGCTCTCGACCGTGAACACTTTGAAGAACAGGCCGACGATGAACGAGAGGACGCCCAGTGTGTGCAGCAGTTGGATAGTCGCATACGGGATGTCTACCTGCTTGGCGGTCGCCGGCATGCGGCTGATGACCAGCATGATGGCGCTGCCCACGATGAGCAGGATGCCGCTGCCCGCGAACAGGTTGCCGAATATCATCAGGCCCGGCGAGACCGCTAGGGCGTCGCGTTCGCCGGAGCGCCGGGGACTCCGGCGCTTTTTGCGCACCCACGGCGCGTCGTCGTCGAACGAGTCGGACGGCGCGGGCGGCAGTTTTTGCGTGGGTGTGTGGGGTTGTGCCGGCGTTTGATGCGACATGTATTTCAATACGAACTCGTCGGCTTCGCCGGTTTGCAGCGCGGGGATGTTTGCCATCCAGTCCGGTCGGTTGTCTGCCGGGACCGGCTCGGGGCCAGAAGAGAAGAGGTCGGCTGCCGTCTCGCCTTCGTAGTATGCAATACCGCCGGTTGTGGCGGCAGCACCAAGCGGCGTGATACGCGGCTCGCGCTCGGACGGCGATATCTCGATTTGCTGCCCGGCGGGCGGCGGTGCGGCGGCGCTGCCCGGCTGGGCGAACAGGCGGCGCTCGGCCTTGACGTCTTCGATTAGCTCGCGCGCGCTCTGGTAACGGAACTCGGCGTAATGCTCCAGGCAGTGCAGGATGATATCATTCCAGCCGGTCGGCAGGTCACGGCGGACGGCGTTGAGCGGCGTCGGCTTGTCGGTGAGGATGGCGGCGATCAGTTCCGACTGGGTGCGGCCCATGAAGGGCAGCGCGCCGCCGGTCAGCATCTCGAAGAAGATCACGCCCAGCGCCCAGATATCGCCGCGATGATCCTGCTTCGCCAGCGCGTCGAAGGCCTCCGGCGGCATGTAAGCCAGCGTGCCCATCGCCGTACCGGTGGCGGTCATGGTCGAAAGGTCGGACAGCTTCGCCAGCCCGAAGTCGGCGACCTTCGGCTCGCCGGTGGCGCTGAGCAGAATATTGGCGGGTTTCAAGTCGCGGTGGGTAACGCCGGCCTCGTGCGCGGCCGCCACCGCGTCGGTGATCTTGAGCGCCAGCCGCTTGAACTGCGTCACCGACATTTCTTCTTTCGCGTCGATCAGGCGTTCCAGCGTGCCGCCGCCCACATATTCCATCACCAGGAAGATGTGCCCGCCGGCCATGAATGCATCGACGTAGCCCAGGATGTTAGGATGCTTGAGCTTTTGCAGCGCGGCAACCTCGCGGGTGAAGCGTTTGCGATAGTGTTCGTCTTTAGCGAAGTCGGGGGCCATCGTCTTGACGGCGACGACATCGTCGGTCTCCAGGTCGGTGGCGCGGAACACTTCGCCCATCGCGCCCCGGCCCAACCGGGCTTCGATGCGGTAGCGGTTCTTTAAGGTACGCTGGTCACTCATCGCCTGATGTTCCCCTGTAACAATACCTGTGACATGCAGACAGTATAGCATAATCACTTTTACACGCCTCTATCACTTTGGTACGGTTCATAGTGTATACTGGGGGCGCGGCAGATGGATGCTGTTGGCGAATTCCCCCTATCCCCAACCCTTTCCCCCACAAGGGGGAAAGGGAGCCAGAATCGCGCCGAAGTGTGCGTCTTTCCCCTCTCCCCAACGTGGGAGAGGGGCTAGGGGTGAGGGGGGAGTGATTTCGCCAACAGCATCTAGATGGGAGGCAGGAAGGACAATGGTCGAGGAAACATTGGCGGCGGATACCCAGGAACACACTCCTCAAGCCACGATGTCTGTTGACGAGTTTTGGGCGCAGTACGCGGACGAGCGCTTTGAATTAGTCGCAGGATCGCCCCAGGAAATGACGCCAACCGGATATACGCACGGTGTTGTGAGCGCCAACGTCTGTCACTACGTAAGGGTTTTCGTCAAAGCGCACGATTTGGGCGTTGTGCTCAGCGGAGAGTCCGGTTTTTACCTCAAGCCCGGTTTTATGCGCGCCGCCGATGCCGCCTTTATCACTAAAGCACGTTTGAGCCAGGTCACCGAGCCGGCGAAGTATGTTCCCTTTGCGCCGGACCTGGCGGTCGAGGTCGTCTCGCCGTATGATCGTGCGCGCGATATCGCAAACAAGGTTGACGAATACCTGGCGGCCGGCGCCCGGTTAGTTTGGGTGGTGTATCCCGAAGATGAGCGCGTGGTGATTTACCGCCCCGGCGGGCAGTCACAGACGCTAGGCATAGACGGCGTGGTGAGCGGCGAAGATGTGCTGCCGGGATTTTCGGTCTCGGTGTGTGATTTGTTGGAGATCTAGCGGCGCGGTGAGGAATCCTCAAGCCCCGTGTGTATTATCAAGTGATGAATGACGACGGACCTATCCCTGAAGAATTGATCGCCCGGTCCCTGGCCGGCGACGAGGACGCCTTTGCTGCGCTCTACGGTGCGTATGCGCCCGGCGTCTACCGGCTGGCGTATGGCATCCTGCTGCACGTGCAGGACGCCGAAGAAGTGGTGCAAGACGTGTTCGTCTACGTGTATCGCAGTCTGGCGAGGTTCGACCCCCGGCGCGGCGCGTTTCGCACCTGGCTGTACACGATCACGGTGAGCCGGTGCCGCAACAAACGCCGCCGTAAGTGGCTGCCGACCGTGGTGCTCTCGCACCTGATGGGCCAGGGGTTCGAGCCGTCCGGCCCGCACCGTGAGACGCCCGAAGCCGCCGTCGCCCGGCAGAATGTGCGCGATGCGCTGACCGATGCGCTGGGTGGGCTGTCGCCGCGGCTGCGCGAGGCGGTGGCGCTGCGCTACGGGCAGGGGCTTACTTACCGGGAGATGGGGGAGGTCTTGGGGTGCCCGCCGAAGACTGCCGAGTCGCGCATCCGCCTGGCACACGAGGCCCTGCGCCGCGCGCTCAGCGCCGAAGGCGAGCTACTGTTGGAAGAGCTATGGGGATTTTAAACTTCAACTTCAACTTTAACTTCGATTTCAAGCGTGGTCACGTCACCGGTAAGCTCGCCGCTTACCTGCACGGCGAGCTTACGCCTGCCGAGCGCGCCCGTGTCATGGCGCATCTGAAGACCTGCGAGACATGCCGCGCGGCGCTCGCCGCCGAAGAAGCGCTCGCCGCCCGGCTGCGCGCGCAGTTCTCGCCGCTGACCCACCCGCGCCCCGGCCAACTGGCGCGCCTGTGGCCCGGCATCGCCGCGCGCATCGCCAACACCAGGCCGCCGCGCCGGATGCGCTTCGCGCACCGGTCGGTCTTCGGCATGGCGCTCACGGCGAGTTTGCTGTGCGTGATGCTCTTGCCGCTGCTGCTGGGCGGGCGCGTGCCGGTGAGCCGCGCCGACGGCAGCGCAACCCAGGCGGCTTTCACCGGGCCGACTCTGCCGCCCGGCGCTGCGACCGCGATTGCACAACTGCCCGGCGATACGGCCACGGCGCCCTCGACGCATGCCGGGCAAGATAGCCCTGGCGCGACCGTGACGCCGGTTCCGACGCCGGAGACCAAAGGCTGATCTTGAGAAGAGTTTTTACCACAGAGGCACAGAGGGCACAGGGCAAAGAGTAAAAGGAGTTCTACATCGTGCTTTTTCTTTCAGGATTTCCTCTGCGTTCTCTGTGTCTCTGTGGTGAATCTTTCCGGTCTATTTTCTGAAGACCTGTACTTGCATCTGATTGTTGCCGGCATCCTCGCCCGCGCTTGTGCGGGCCGGGGAGCGCGAACCACTCAAAACGAGAAACCTGTATGGCAAGCGTACCGAAAACCGAACCAAAGATCGCCATGCGCGCATTGACGCGCGCTTATACTCTTGATTGGGAGACGCTGGCTTACGTCGTGATCTTCATCGCGGCGGTGCTCACCCGCTTCATCGATCTGGGTGTAACCGCGATGAGCCACGACGAGAGCCTGCACACCAAATATTCTTGGTACTTATACCATGACGGCAACTACGGCCACACGCCCATGATGCACGGGCCGCTGCTGTTTCACATGACCGCGCTCTCCTACTTCCTCTTCGGCGACAACGACTTCACCTCGCGCATTTACGTTGCGGTGATCGGCGTGGCGCTGGTGATGATCCCGCTGCTGTTCCGGCGCTGGATCGGGCGGGCGGCGGCGCTGGTCGCGTCCGTCTTGCTGCTCATCTCGCCGTACATCCTTTACTATTCGCGCTACATCCGGCACGATATCCCGGCGATTCTCTACGCCTTGTTGATGGTCTGGGCGGCGTTCTCGTATATCGAAGACCGCGAGCGCAAGCCGAAATGGTTGTACATCATCGCGCTGAGCATGATCCTGCTGCTGGCGAGCAAAGAAGTATCGTTTTTTTACATCGCCATCGTGGGCCTGTTCTTCACGCTGTTCTTCGGCGCGCAGCTTTTGCAGCAGTGGTTCAAGGCGGTAGACAGCCGCCTCCTGTTCGATGTGGTGATGGCGGGCATCATCTTAGGCGGGATTATCGCCATCGGCCTGTTCGTCGTGCTAACCATCATCCCGCGCAACACCTGGGACCAGGCGATACCGTCGGCGGATGACCCCGATGTGACCTACGGGCAGCGCGCGGCGCTGTGGCAGGTGTTGGCAATCGCGCCGCTGGTGCTGCTGTTCCTGGGGGTGGCGGCGGTGGCCGTCATCATCCGGTTGTTGCAAGGGCGCGGAGATGTCTTGAACTTCCGGCTGGTCATGGCGACGCTGGCGGTGTTGGCGTTTGCGGCGGTGGCGGCCGGGGCGCTCGTCAAGGTGGAGGAGGTCACGCACATCGAGCCGCTCAACCTGGGCGAGACGGCGACGCCGCTCGACCCAGAGGCAGCCGGCGGCGATGGCGTCGCCGACGGCGCGAATATGCTGGTTAAGTACGGCCCGTTGATCTTTGTCGATCTGCTGGTGATTACGCTGGTCGGCGGGTTCGCGGTGTTCTCGCGCGCGCAGGGTTGGTGGACGCCGTTCCTGCGCCTCCCGGCGTTCGACGTGCTCATCATCATGGGCACGCTGGTCCTGCCCTGGCTCACGGCTTTCGCCATCTACTTCGAGGGCGAGAACCCCACGCGCTACGACGACGTGTGGGTGATGGCGCTCAATCTGATCCCATTCCTGGTGGTCTCGGTCATCGTCGGCCTGGCCTGGGATTGGCGCTGGGCAGTGGCGGCGGGCATCTTCTACGCGGTGTTCGTCTTCCTCTTCACGACCATGTTTACCAACGGGCAGGGCATTCTCTCCGGGATGGTCGGCTCGCTGGGCTACTGGCTGGAGCAGCAGGGCGAGCGGCGCGGCAGCCAACCGCAGTATTATTACGTCCTGCAAGTGATTTTCTATGAGTTTCTGCCGCTGGTCGGCGCGCTGGGCGCGGGCGTGCTGGCGCTGGGCGATGGCTTCCGCCGCCTGACCGCGCCGCCGGAGCAAAAAGAGGAGCAAAGTAACCCAGGCCGTGAAACTGAAGCTGCGCCGGCGACCGCCGCGCCCGAACCGGAGGCCGCACCGCCGCTTAGTCTCTCGCTGATGCGCCCGCCGGCGGTGACGTTCTTCGGCTACCTGGCGGTGCTGAACTTCGCCGCGTACACCTTCGCCGGCGAGAAGATGCCCTGGCTCACCACACACCTCACCGTCCCGATGATCTTTCTCGCGGCGTGGTTCGTGGGGCGCGTGGTCGAAGGCATCGACTGGGGCGCGTTCCGGGCGCGCGGCTGGTGGCTGCTGTGGTTGGCGCCGCTGTTGTTCTTCGCCGGGCTGCGCGTGCTCTGGCCGATGATGGACGCGAATATGCGACCCTTCCAGGGGATGTTGATTTCTCAGCTTTACCGGACCGGCGAATGGTTGGCGGCGTTCGCGGTGCTGGCCGGCGGTATGGCCGTGGTGGTCTACGTGCTGGACCGCACCGGGGTGATGCACCTGGTCCGGCTGGCGCTGGTCGTGGCGTTTATCGCGCTGGGTGCGGTGACCGTGCGTTCGGCGTGGACGGCGAGTTTCATCAATTACAACTCGCCCAAAGAATATATGTTCTACGCGCACGCCGCGCCCGCCACTAAGTTTATCCTGAACATGGTCGAGGAAATCTCGATGCGCACCACCGGCAGCAAAGAGCTTGTCTTTGCCTACGATAACATCAACTCGTGGCCGATGAGCTGGTATTTCCGCGACTTCCCCAACGCGCGCTTCTACGGCGAGAATCCCTCGCCGCCGCTGCTCGACGGCGCGAAGGTCATCCTGGCCGGCGACGCCAATATTGCAAAGGTCGCGCCGATTGTGCAGGACCGCTACTACCGCTTCGACCTGGGGCGCATGGTCTGGCCGATGCAGGATTACTTCGGGATGACGATGGAGAAGGTCGATAAGCTCTTTGCGCCCAACGCCGACGGGGCGCTGCTGCGCCAGGGGCTTTTCGATATCTGGTGGTACCGCGACTACGATACCTATGCGCGCGCGACCGGGCGCGACGCCAGCGCGTTTGCGGTCAACCAGTGGCCGATCATGCAGCGCACGGCGGTCTTTGTGCGCAAGGATATCGCGGCGCAGGCGTGGCCTTACGGCGTGGGCGAGACGGCGCTGATGGACTTTGGGCTGAAAGACCCCTATGAACTGAATGCGCTGACCCTGGATGCCGTGCAGGTGTTGGGCGGCGAATCGGGGTTGAACGGGCCGCGCGGCCTGGCGCTGGACAAGGACGGCAATCTCTACGTGGTCGATGCCGGCAATAACCGCGTGGTGGTCTTCGGCCTGGACGGCAAGGAAAAGCTGGTCATCGGCGGCACCGACCCGAACGCCGCGCCGGACACGCTCCCGGCGCCGGGCTATTTCCGCGAGCCGTGGGGTGTGGGCGTGGCGGACGACGGCACGATTTTCGTCGCCGATACCTGGGGCCATCGCATCCAGGTCTTTACGCCGGCCGGCGAGTTTGTGACCCTGTGGGGGCGCTTCGCCGATATCAACAACAACCCCGGCAGCGACTCGGACGACGCCTTCTACGGCCCGCGCCAGGTGGTGGTGCGCGGCGACGAGGTGTACGTGGTCGATACCGGCAATAAGCGCGTCCGCGTCTACGACTTCGCAGGGAATCACCTGCGCGACCTGGGCGGGGGCGGCGTGCTGCCCGGCCAGCTCAGCGAGCCGGTGGGCTTGGCGCTGGATAAAGACGGCAATGTAGTTATCGCCGACACCTGGAACCGGCGCGTACAGGTGCTTGACCCCGGCGGCGTCTACCTGCGTCACTGGACGGTCGAAGCGTGGTACGAGTTGGTGCGCAACCTGCCTTTCCTCGCCTACGACGACCGGGGCAGCGTCTACGTGGCCGACCCCGAACTGTGCCGCGTCCTCGTCTTCGATGCGAACGGGCAGTACCGCTACCGCTTCGGTCAGTGCGCCGAGCAGCCGTCGCCGGCGTCGTTCCGGGTGTTGGGCGGCCTGGTGATGGGCGACGGATATCAGCTTTACGTCGCCGACGCCGGTGCGAACCGCATCCTGCGCTTTGACCTTGCGGTAGAGCCGGTGCTGCAAGCGCCGCCGGTTGAGGTGGAGAAGCAAGAGGAACAAGAGAAACAAGAAAAGCAAGAATGAAAGAGTGAAAGATATTCACCACGGAGTGATGGAGAACACGGAGTTTTCCCTTAATGTCTTGATATCTTCTCCTCTCCGTGCTCTCCGTGCTCTCCGTGGTGATTTAACCGTAAAGGAATGAGTATGGCGACGATGCCTCAAGCCCAACAACCCTCGATGACCGCGCGTCTGGCGGCGCGCGCTTACACTGTGAACTGGGAAGCGGCGGCGTATGCGGTCATCTTCTTGCTGGCGTGCTTCACGCGCATCTACGACCTGGGCACGCGCGCGATGAGCCACGACGAGAGCTTGCACACGAAATTCTCGTGGGAGCTTTACAAGAAGGGCGAGTATGCCCACAATCCCATGATGCACGGGCCGCTGCTGTTCCACATGACCGCGCTGTCTTATTTGCTTTTCGGCGACAACGACTTCACCTCCCGGCTCTACGTCGCGGTGCTGGGCATCGCGCTCGTGCTGGTGCCGGTGTTGTTCCGGCGCCGGATCGGGCGGACGGCGGCGCTGCTGGCTTCGGTGTTCATGCTCATCTCGCCGTACATGGTCTACTATTCGCGCTACGTGCGCCACGATATCCCGGTGATCTTCTTCACGCTGGTGATGCTGTGGGCGCTGTTTACTTATTTCGAGGACCGCCGCTTTCGCTGGCTGTGCGTGGCCGCCGCCGGTTTGATTCTAATGCTGGCCTCCAAAGAGGTCGCGTTCATTTACATCATTATCATTGCCAGCTTCTTACTGCTTTTGCTCCTGGCGCAGTTGATCCACCGCCACACCCACACCGACGGGCGCAAGCTGTTCGATATCGTCGTGATCGGGCTGGTGGTGGGCGCGGTGATGGCGTTGGGTCTCATCGTGGTGCTGACGATCAGCCCGATGGATAGCTGGGACCAGCCGGACGGCCACATGTTCCGCGCCATTATTTGGGCGCTGCTGGTCATCGGCGGGATGGCGGCGGTCGTGATCGGCGTCGGGATATTGCAGTTCTGGCGCGCCAACTTTGCCCGCTTCCCGGCCGGCGCGGTGGGGGCGATCATCCTGCTCGCGCTGGTCGTGGCGCTGTGCGGCGTCGTCTTGAACGAGTTAGTCCACTACGAGGAGAGCACAACCCAGGCCGTACCGGTTGACGATATCCTGCCCGGCACCGACGCGCCGCTGCCCGAACTGCTGGAGCAATACGGCGGTGTGCTGCTGCTGGGGATGTCGCTCGTGGTGCTGGTCGGCGGGCTGGCGATCATGGCGCGGTTGGTGGGTTGGTGGGATGGCCTGGCGGCGTGGCCGGCGTTCGATGGGTTCATCGTGATCGTCACGCTCGTCCTGCCCTGGCTCGTGCCCTTCGTGATGAAGGCGTTCGGTTATAACCCCACCGATTACCAGAACTTCTGGCCGATTGTGTTCACGCTCGCGCCGATGATCCTGCTCTCGGTCGTCGTCGGCTTGGTGTGGAATTGGCGCTGGGCCGTGATCGCGGGCGTCTTCTACGGCTTGTTTTTCTTCTTCTTTACGACCGTGTTCACCAACGGGCAGGGCCTGGCGACCGGCATGGTTGGCTCGCTGGGCTACTGGCTGGAGCAGCAGGGTGTGCGGCGCGGCAGCCAGCCCCAGTATTACTACGTCCTGCAAGTCCTCTTCTACGAGTTCCTGCCGCTGGTCGGTACGGTGGGCGCCGGCGTGATGGGGCTGAATGTGTTCTACCGCCGCGCCCGTGTGGGCGACGAGGCAGTCGCCGCGCCCGAATCCGGATCTAAACCCGATGCGTTGGCCGGGCCGCAGCTTGTGCCGGTTTTCTTTGGCTACCTGCTGGCGGCGAACTTTATCGCGTATACGCTGGCCGGCGAGAAGATGCCCTGGCTCACCTTGCACTTGACCGTCCCGATGATCTTCCTGGCGGCGTGGTTCTTCGCGCGCATCCTCGACGGCATCGACCTTGCGAAGTTCAAACAGAGCGGCTGGCTGCTGCTTGTCCTGGCGCTGCCGGCGTTTGCGGCGGGCGTGCGGACTATCGGCGGCCTGTTCGACCCGGTGAACGGCCCGTTTCGCGGGTTGGAGCGCGAACAGCTTGCCCGCACCGGCGAATGGTTTGCCATACTGGTCGCGCTGGTGGGCGCGGGCGGCGGCTTCGTGTGGGCGGCGCGGCGCGCGGCCTGGCGGCACACGCTGCAGATGGTGGGCGCGGCGGCGCTGATTGCGCTGGTGTCGATTACGGCGCGCTCGGCATGGATGGCAGCGTTTGTTAACTATGACCTGGCGACCGAATTCCTGGTCTACGCGCACAGCGCGCCGGCGGTCAAGGATATTTTGGCGCGCATCGAGGAAATCTCGCTGCGCACCACCGACTCGCTCGGCGCGCCGATAGCCTACGACAACGAGGTCTCCTGGCCGTATAGCTGGTACTTCCGCAACTACACCAACGCGCGTTTTATGGGCGCCAACCCCACCACACAGAATCTAGAGGAGTCCTATGCCATGCTCGTCGGCCAGGCGAACCTGGGCAAACTGGACGACCAGTTGGTCAAAGAGCGCTTCTACCAATACGATGTCATCCGGCTGTGGTGGCCGATGCAGGACTACTTCTACGTCGATGTGGCGAAGGTCGATAAGCTCTTTGCGCTGGACGAGACGGGCGCGGCGCTGCGCCAGGGCCTTTTCGATATCTGGTGGAACCGCGATTACAGCGCCTATGCGCGCGCCACGGGCCGCGACCCCGCCCGCTTTTCGATCAGCGATTGGCCGGTGAAGGACCGTATGAGCTTCTTTGTGCGCAAGGATATCGCCGCGCAGATGTGGGATTACGGTGTGGGCGACGACACGGTGTTCGACGTGACGCTCGAAGACCCCTACGCGACTAATGCCTTCTTGCTCGTGGCATCCGAGGAACTGGGTAAAGATGCCGGGTTGAAGGGACCGCGCGGCCTCGATATCGGCCCGGACGGCAACCTGTACGTGGTGGACACCAAGAACAGCCGCGTCGTGGTGCTCGGCCCCGGCGGCGAGGTGGTGCGCGCGTTCGGCGGCGTGGACCCCGAAGCGACCGAGGGCGCGCCGGCGCGCGCCGGTTATTTCTTAGAGCCGTGGGGGGTGGCGGTCGCCGGCGACGGCACGATCTTCGTCGCGGACACGTGGAATCACCGCGTACAGGTGTTCTCACCGGAAGGTGAATTGATCAGGACGTGGGGGCACCGGGGCGACCTCGACGATCCCGAAGGTTTCTACGGCCCGCGCGAGGTGGCGGTGACCGATGACCAAGTGTTCGTGGTCGATACCGGCAACAAGGTGGTTCGGGTCTATGATTGGGAGGGCAACTGGCAGCGCGACATCGGCAGCGGCGGCTCGGAGCCGGGCCGTCTGGAAGAGCCGGTCGGTGTGGCGCTGTACGATGGCAGCCTGGCGGTGGCGGACACGTGGAACCGCCGCGTCCAGGTGTTCGACATGAGCGGCGCGTATTTGAAACACTGGTCGCTGAGCGCCTGGTACAACATGGCGTCCGCGCACAGTTCCGGCAATCTGCCTTTTCTCACACTCGACGACCGGGGCAATGTCTATATCGCCGACCCTGACACCTGTCGCATCCTGGTCTACGATATCGCGGGCAACTACCGCTACAACTTCGGCAGGTGCAGCACGGCGCCGGTCGCGCTCAGCGACTTCGGCGCGCTGGCCGGCATGGCGATGACCGGGGATTATCAGCTTTACGTCGTGGACGCGGCGGCGGACCGCATCCTGCGCTTCGATCTGCGCCAGGAGCCGGTCAATGACGCCGCGCCGGGCGATTAAAGGGGCGCGGGTAACTCTAAATAACTACGATTGGTTTTTGGTGCGAGTTGGTACCCAGATATGGCGGTAGCGCCGTGCAGTACCCCGCCTGTAGGGGCAGGTTTCAAACCTGCCCCATGCACATCAACTTAAGAATTTTGACCGTTTGTGCACCTGTTCCCCCTCTCCCCAAACCCCTCT
>JAFGMM010000412.1 GCA_016927535.1 Anaerolineae bacterium | reverse complement strand
TGATCCTGGACGAGGCGACCAGCAGCGTCGATACCCGCACCGAGGTGCAGATTCAAGAGGCGATGCTGCGTCTGATGAGCGGGCGCACCAGCTTCGTCATCGCGCACCGCCTGAGCACCATCCGCGAGGCCGACCAGATTCTTGTGCTGCGAGACGGCGAAATCATCGAGCGCGGCACCCATCACGATCTGCTCGACCAGAAGGGGTTTTATCACCGCCTGTACATGAGCCAGTTTAAACAGACCGCAGAGCCGGTATGAGGCGGCGTTGCCGGCTTGCTAGCGGTAGCGCGATTCGGACAGCCACATATCAGGGTTGGGGCCAAGCGCTTGCTTGAGCGGGTCGGTGGCCCGGTTCAGCGCTTCTATCACATCCGGCGCGAGCGTCAGGCCGGCCGCCGCGCTGTTTTGCCGCACCTGCGCCGGGTTCCGCGCGCCGGCGAGGACCGACGCGACGCCGGGCTGGTGCGCCACCCACGCCAGCGCGACTTCTGCCATGCTCGCGCCGACCTCCCGGCTGATGTTTCGCACGGCGTCGATGGCGGCAAACGCGGCGGCTTCCTGGCCGGCTTCGCCGTGCCGGGTGTGCGGGCGCGCCGTCGAGAAAAGGCGGGTGCGGGCGCGCGTCTCCGGCACTTCGTCCGCCGAGGCGAACTTGCCGGTCAACAGGCTTTGCATGAGCGGGCTGTACGCCAGGATGCCCACGCCGTGCGCGACGCATTTGGGCTGGATGGTGTGCTCGATGGCGCGCCAGAGCAGATTGTAGGGCACTTGGTTGCTGGTGACCGGCCCGGCGGCCAGCGCTTCCGTCAGGTCTTGCAAGCCGAAGTTGCTCACACCGATGGCGCGGATTTTGCCCGCCGCCTTCAGTTCGGCCAGCGCTTCCCATGTCTCGGCCAGCGGCGTCTCGCGGCTGGCCCAGTGAATCTGGTACAGGTCGATGTAATCGGTCTGGAGCCGGCGCAGGCTCGCCTCGCACGCCTCCCGGACCGCCGCGCGGTTGAGATTGTGCTGTGATACCTTAGAAGCAATGACGACCTCCCGGCGGTGCGGCGCCAGCGCTTCGCCAAGCAGTTCTTCCGAACGCCCCGCGCCGTAGCCTTCGGCGGTGTCGAAGAAGTTGATCCCCACCTCCAGAGCGACTTCGATGGCGGCGCGGGCGTCGTCTTCATCTTGCTTTCCCCATGTGAACGAGTCGGCGATGGCCCAGGTGCCCATTGCTACGATGGAGACTTCGATGCCAGTCTGTCCGAGCAGGCGATAGTGCATAGTGCGGTCCTTTCGCGTGGACGAATTCAGGGTTCGATGGAGGTCGAAACTTTGCCGGCCTGGCTACTTGGCGAACGAGTCCAGCTTGGTCTGTATCTGGTTGACAGCTTCCTCGACGCTTGCCCGGCCCTCCAGGAATCCGTTGATGATATCGTTAAACATCGTGTTAATCGCGTCAGCTTGCGGGGCGCGCGAGCCGGTGTTGGCGTTGTCCATGGCCTCGAAGAGCGGCTCGGCCCAAAACCCCTCGATCTCGGATTCGCTCAACTCCTGGTAAGTGCTGATGCGGATTGGATTTTTACCGGAGTCCATAAAGCATTCCAGGTCGTAATAGGGCGTGGTGACGTAGTGAATGAAGTCATACGCGATATCCGGGTTCAGCGATTCGGCGGACACGCCCAGACCCCAACCTCTGCTGTAGGGCATCCCGCCCGGCACCTGGGCGACGGCGATGTGATCCAGGATGCCGGAGTTTTCGATCTCCGAGTCAAAACTCAACGCGGCGATGAGGTCGGGCCACATCTCGACCATGGCCGCCTCGCCGCTTAAAAAGCTGAGCGCCGCCTCGATCGCTTCGGGGTTTCGTGTGTTGGGCGGCGAAAAGCGCTGCGCGCTTCGGAGCCGGTCCAGCGCTTCGGTGGCGGCAGCCGGGTTAAGCCTGACCGGGCCGGGCTGTCCCAGGTCGAGCGGGCTGCCGCCGAGACCCCAGTAGCGGTTGGCCCACAGCGGCAAAACCTGCGAGCCGTGGTTCAGCGCCGCACCACGGATGCCGCCCGCCGCGTCGATTTGGGCGGCGATATTTTCAAAGTCGCTCCATGTCTCCGGCGGGGAGAAACCCATCTGGGCAAAGATGTCCTCGCGGTAGAACAGCAGCATCGCCTCGCCGGTGATCGGCAGGGCGAATTGTTGGCCGTTCCACTGCCCGTACAGGCGCATCGCGCGCGGCAAGATATCATCGATATCTTCTGGGTCCTCATCGCCGAGGTAGCCGTTAAGCGATGCCAGGTAGCCGGGATCGGCAAAGGCGCCGAGCCAGGTGTCGGCCAGGCTGATAATGTCGTAGCCGCCTGTGCCGCCCACGAAGGCCGTCATCGCTTCCTGGTGCAGCGCCGTGGCGTCTTTGGAGGTGATCCGCACGAGCGCGCCGGTTTCGTAGGCGAAGTCGTCGGCGACCAGGCGGATGCAGTCTTCGACGGGCGAGTCGGAGACGATCAGCGCGTTCAGCGTGACGCCTTCGTATTGGCGCGCAGGCGTGGCGGTGGCCGGCGATAGGGTCAAAACCAGGATGAGCGCGGCAGTTGAGAGGATAACCGGCAAGCGGCGGTTGGGCTTAAGCATGTCAAGGTCCTCCTTGAAACTCAAAGGGGATAATTTCGTTAAATAATTATAACGGGTTTTTTTCGTCTGTACGGCGTCGATTGCCCTATGCCAGGCCGTCGATTCTAGACGACCGGCGGATTGTGCACTTACCGGCTCTGCATCATCTGCCAGAGCCGGAACAAGTCGGTGCGCGAGGTCATGTCCAGACTCAGCGGCGTCACGGCGACCACGCCGTCTTTCAGCACCGCGTAAACGTCCGAGTCCGGCTCGGCGCGCGCGGGGTCGGCTTTGAATTCGTAGCCTAGCCGCCCGATGTCCGAGAGCAGTGTTCGTTCCGGGCGCGTGGGCCAGAAGACGCGCCGCCGCGAAAGCCGGGCCACACGCCAGGGCGTCTCCGGCGTGGCGTTTTCCGGCACCTCCACCTTAATCACGTCCACGTCGTCAGGGCGCTCGTTCTGGATGAGCCACCGGCCAAAGAACCGCGCGAAGTGCGCCCCTGCGCTGAAATCCTCCTGGTCGTAGCTGTGATGCTTTTCTACCGGCATTTGCTGCGATATCGCCAGCGCCGGGATCCCAAAGCTGGCCGCCTCCATCGCTGCGCCCACCGTGCCGGAGATGGTCACGCTGTTGCCGACATTTTCGCCGTAGTTGATGCCGGCCACGACCAGCGCCGGCAGCCGGTCGATCAGTTCCAGCAGGCCGTGCTGTACGGCCTGGGCCGGCGTGCCATCGACGGCATAGACGGTCCAGCTTTTGCCGCAGACGTTTATTTTCTCTTTGTAAATACGCCCCTCGCTGGCGACCGGCAGGCTGCGCCCCATGCCCGACTGCTGTTCGCGCGGCGCGACTACCTCCACATAGCCGATATCGGACAGGGCCTCGGCGGCGGCCCACAGGCCAGGCGACTGTATGCCGTCGTCGTTCGTGAGCAAGATCACCGGTTTCTGAGACACGGCAAACTCCTTCTCCACAACATGAACTCTATGCTTACACGCGCGGTGATTATAACAACGTTTTGCCGGTCACACTGCTCCCGATGCTAAACAAGGAGCGGCAAGGCCACGTCACCAATCAAGCGGAGGTGCAAGCAAAGGTTGTCAGTGAGTTACTTGACAAGCACACCTCATCCCCTTGCGAAGCATCCCCCTCGCCATGTCATGATGCCGTTGGCGAAACCGGAAAAGAGCGCCGAACCGGGCGGTAGGGGCGGGTCTCAGACCCGCCCAGGGCCGGTTTCACGCTGCGTAGCGGCCCCTACCATTCGCCAACAACACCATGTCATGGCGAGGGGGACTTCCAGGGCCACGCGCGACGATTCTGGTTCCCCCTCTCCACCCTGTGGAGAGGTAAAAACCCCTGACAGGTTTTGCTTGCACCCTCAAGCGGAGGCAGATAGGCGCTCTCTGCTTGGAGGCGATATAATGAAGATCAAAAATAGTTGATGATTCTTAGCCGTTTTATTTGTAGGTTAATGATGAAACAAGATGTATCAGAAACCGAATCGGGTCCCGACCGACCGGTTCATCGGCAACCGGCGTCTGCGCGGCTCAGATTGGCGGGGTTTGGCCTGCCGCCAGCGCCCATATTGTTGTCCGTTTATCTGGTCGTGCTGCTCATCACCGGGGCGTTGCTGATCCAGAGCAAGACCGGGGACCAGTTTCTCATTCTGTTTGCCGGGGCCGTGATGTGGGCGTCGTTGTATTACCCGCGCCGGGTCTATCTGGCGATGGCGCTGGCCCTGGTGCTGGTCGGGGTGTGGGTGGTGCACTACATTTCTCTGAGCCTCCCCGCCTCTATGAAAACGATTGCCACCATAACCGTCGTGATGGTGGTGGTAGCCGAGCTGTTTTACCGCCTGACCCGGCGGCGTTTGCGGGCAGAGGCGGCCATGCGCGAGAGCGAGGCGCGCTACCGCAATGTCGTCGAGCGCGCCAACGACGGCATTGTCGTGGTTTCGGACGGGATGATCCGGTATTGCAACCCGCAGATGGCGGCCATGTTGGATTATCCGACCGAGGTGCTGGTCGGGCAGCCCTTCGCGCTCTATATCGCGCCCGAATATCGAGCGATAGTGATCGGCCGCTACCAGCGACGCTTGCTGGGCGAGTTGGTGCCCGAACGGTATGAGATTAGCTTAATTCACCGGGACGGGCACCTGGTGGATGTGGAGATAAGCGCCGGGACTATCGAAGATGGCGCATGCCTGGCGCTGCTCGCCTTCGTGCGCGATATCACCGAGCGCCGGCAGACCGAGGAGCGCACGCTGGAGCTTTCGGTAGAGAAGGAGCGGGTGAAGCTTTTAGAGCGTTTTATCGGCGACGCTTCGCACGACCTCAAGACCCCGCTGACGACGATGAAGGTCAGCCTTGCCGTGCTGCAAAAGACCGCCGATTCTCAAAAACGGCGGCGTCACCTGGAGATATTGGAAGCACAGGCTTTGCACCTGGAGCGGCTGTTGGAAGATTTGCTCAACATGACGCGATTGGACAGGAGCGATGCCATTGAATGCAAGCCGGTTGAAGTGTGCAAATTGGTGCGGGAGGTTCTGGCAGAACATGCCGGGCTGATCGAGGGCAAAGGGCACACGGTGTGTTTCTCGCCGGAGCCGAGCCGCTTTGTGATGCCGGCGGACCGCGACGGTCTCAAACGTGCGGTTGACGCACTGGTGACGAATGCGCTGAATTATACGCCGGACGGTGGGACTATTAAGGTGCGAATCGGGGTGCGTTTGCAAGAGCAGCAGGCCGTGATCGAAGTCCAGGATACCGGGATCGGCATCGGCGAAATGGATCTGCCGCGCATTTTCGAGCGTTTCTACCGCGCCGACCGGGCGCGCAGCACGGTTAAAGGCGGTACCGGCCTGGGGCTGTCGATTGCGAAGAAGATTGTCGAGGCGCACGGCGGTAAGATCGAGGTTGAAAGCGCGCCCGGTGTGGGCAGCATGTTTCGGATTGTGCTGCCGGTAAATAGCTTGCGTGTTGCAATGGGTGCATCGAGGGGAGGGGAAATTGAGGTAGCGTCGCGCCCTATTAAACGGTAAACTTTATCCGAATAGGGTTACGGATCGCAAAGGAGAAGAAAATGGAATACCGTAGTTTAGGGCGCACCGGCGTGCAGGTGAGCAAGCTCTGCCTGGGTTGTATGAACTTCGGCAGCCCGACCCCGGAGACCGAGTCGATGGATATCATCGACCGCGCGCTCGACGCCGGGGTGAATTTCTTGGACACCGCCAACGTCTACGGGCGCGGCGCGAGCGAGACGGTGGTCGGCAAGGCGCTGAGGCGCAACGGCAAGCGCGACAAGATTGTGCTGGCGACCAAAGTACACGGGACCATGGCCGACGACGAGCCGCTGGCCTATGGCAACAACCGTCGGCACATCATCGAGCAGTGCGAAGCGTCGTTGAAGCGGCTCCAGACCGATCATATCGACCTGTACCAGATTCACCGCCCGCAGTCCGACACGCCGATTGACGAGACTCTGCGCGCGCTCGATGATCTGATCCGCGCGGGCAAGGTGCGCTACGTCGGCACCAGTACCTTCGCCGCGTGGCAGGTCATGGAGTCGCTGTGGGTGTCGAGAGAACTGGGGCTGAACCGTTTTATTTGCGAGCAGCCGCCGTATCACCTGTTGGACCGCAGCATTGAGCGCGAGTTGGTCCCCTTGGCGAAGACCTATGGCATAGCGATTATCCCGTGGTCGCCGCTGGCGCGCGGCTTCCTGACCGGCAAGTATAAGCGCGGCGCGGATATCCCGGAGGATTCGCGCTTCTCGCGCGACCTCAAGATCAGCCGCCCGTTTATGGAGCGCACCCGGCAGCACTTCAGCGATATGGCCTATGGGGTGCTGGATGTGGTGCAGGAATTGGCCCAGGAGAAGGGCTGCACGCCGGGCCAAGTCGCGCTGGCGTGGTGCGCCGGCCAGCCCGGCATCACCAGCCCGATCATCGGGCCGCGCACGATGGCGCACCTGGAGGACAACCTCGGCGCGCTGGCGGTTGCGATCACCGACGAAGACCGGGCGCGGCTGGACGAGGTCGCGCCGCCAGAGCAGGCCATTGTGCCCTATTACACCGGCAAATTGATCGACTTTAGCCCGCCGCTGTATCGCTGGTCATAAAATATCCGCCGCCTGGTTGGGGGAGATATCATCCAGATGGCGGATGGCAAGCCTCAAAAGCCGGTGTAAAGTATGCATAGTTATTGCTTCGTCGATGGTTTATCCTCACTCAACATACTTCAGTGCGTGAAGTCCACATCCTCAAGTAGTCCCAGATAAGCGCAGTCTGGGACTTCTTATTTTGCAGCCGTGGCGCAGGGCTGCCCCTTATTTAGCATGGCGCCGGCGGTTCGCTCAATCGCCGGGCAGGGCATCGGGATGCACTTTAAACGTGGGGAGGATCGTTTCGCCCAGGTAATCGAGCAGCGCGGGGTAGTTGGCCGGCGTCACGATGCGCAGCACCCACACCACGTCCTCGTCCACGCCGGCCCATTCGCGCGCGAGGTAGTCCAACCCCTCAAGGCGGGCGAGGAAGTCGATGGTGATCGGGTCGCTCTCGTAGTCTACGCCGGCGACGGTGTAATCTTCGTATTCGCTGAACCCGGCGGGATACTCGCTCTGCACAAAGTTGAGCCAGTCGTCGGGCTGCGCGACGCGCGTGGTGAAGGTATGCACCACCGCCAGCAATTCATTGCTGATCCAGGCCGACCCGTAGATAGCTTCGGCGCTGGCGTCGTGCTGCGCCCAATCGCGTGGGGGGGTGATCTCAAAAGCGCCGCTGGGATGCGTGAAGGGGAGGCCGAGTTCGACGTCGCTTGCCGGTGTGCCCGGCGCCGGCGTTGGAAAGCTGGGCGTAGCTTCGGATGTATCGCCGCCGAGGAGCGGCGTCAACCCGGCGCAGGCCATCAGCACCACCATCATAATCGCAAACCCGGTATACACCCAGCGCAGCATTTTCTGTTTCTGTTGTTTGCGCATCAATCACACTCCCCTTCACCCCGAACTATCCTCATGGCATCGGCTCGAAGCGCGCCTGGAAGAAGCGCAGATACTTCGGCTCGTAGACCATCTTCAGCCCCACCGCCGACGCGCGCGCATCGTAGACCGCTTTGACCGCCTCCGCGACCACATCCATATGCGCCTGGGTATATACACGCCGGGGGATGGTCAGGCGCACCAGTTCAAGCTCCGGGTAGCGGTGATCGCCGGTTTCCGGGTCCCGGCCGGCGCTGACGATGCCGCGTTCCATCGAACGGATGCCCGAATCGAGATACAGGCTGGCGGCAAGCGCCTGCGCCGGGAACTGGTTCTGCGGGAGGTGCGGATAGATGCGCTTGGCGTCGAGAAAAATCGCGTGCCCGCCGACCGGCTTCACAATCGGGATGTCCCAATAGGTCAACAGATCGCCCAGGTAGCGCACCTGGCCCACCCGCGCCCGGATGTGGTCGTCTTGCACCATCTCGGTGATGCCGATTGCCAGCGCTTCCATGTCGCGGCCGGCCATGCCGCCGTAGGTATGCAGACCCTCGTACACCACGACCAGGTTGCGCGCCAGGTCGAAGACTTCTGCGTCGTTCACCGCCAGCCAGCCGCCGATGTTGACCAGGTTGTCTTTCTTGGCGCTCATCCAGGCGCCGTCGGTGTAGCTGCAAAATTCCTTGAGGATTTCGGCAATCGACTTGCCGGCATAGCCCGCCTCGCGCTCCTGGATAAAGAGGCTGTTCTCGGCCATGCGCGTCGCGTCCAGGTAAATCTTGATGCCATACCGGTCGCACAATTCGCGCAGCGCTTTAACGTTCGCCATGCTGACCGGCTGGCCGCCTGCCATATTCACCGTGCCGGCCAAACTGATATAGGCGATGTTCGCAGCGCCTGCGCGGTCGATGACCGCCTGCACTTTGTCCAGGTCCACGTTGCCCTTGAAGGGGTGTTCGTTTTCGGGGTCATGCGCCGCGTCGATGATGACATCGGCGAAGACGCCGCCCGCCAGCTCTTGATGCAGGCGCGTTGTGGTAAAGTACATGTTGCCCAGCACGAACTGCCCCGGCTGGATCGCCGCCTTGCTCAGCAGGTGCTCAGCGCCCCGGCCCTGGTGCGTCGGCACGACGTATTGATAGCCGTAGTAGGTCTGGACCGCCTCCTCAAGGTGATAGAAATTCACGCTGCCGGCGTAGGCCTCGTCGCCGAGCATGAGGCCGGCCCACTGCCGGTCGCTCATGGCGCTGGTGCCGCTGTCGGTGAGCAGATCGATGTACACATCTTCTGATTTGAGCAAAAAGGTGTTGTAACCGGCCTCTTGAATCGCCGCTTGGAGCCGCTCCGGTTTTGGCAAGTTGATCGGCTCGACCATTTTGATCTTCCAGGGTTCGGCCCACGAGCGGCGGCCAAACTGCTGGCCCATTGTCTTAGGGATTACCTTCTCGGCCATGGATCGCATCGCTCCTCGTGACTCAACGGCTTGACATAGGGCGTATTCTACCGCAAAATGCGCCCCCCGAAGCTTTCACAACAACTACAAATACGCTACACTTCACCCCCATATGGACGACGACTTCGACCGGACAAACCCATGACCTTAGACCATATCTACCTCTCGCCGCACCTCGACGACGCCGTTTTTGCATGCGGCGGTCTCATCCGCAAACAGCGCGCCAGGGGTGAGCGCGTCCATGTCGTCACCGTTTTCACCGCCAGCCCTGCACCGGAGCAGCTCTTTGAGTTCGACAGGCAGGTCTATAGCCCGGCCCAGCAGTTAGATATATTCGCCGGCGCGCGCGCGGAAGATGGACAAGTCATGGCGGCAATCGGCGCAAGCTTCACCCATTTGAACTACAACATTGCTATGCACCGCGTTAACGGCACCGGCGCGCCGCTTTATCCGGGGATCAGTAAGTACACCGGTGTCTCGAAAGGCGATGTGGGCCTTACTGCCGCGCTCGAAGCCGAGTTTGAAGCGCTGCGCGCCGCGCACCCGGCGGCGACAATCTACATACCTCTGGGCGTTGGCAGCCATGTCGATCACATACAGGTGAGCTTAGCCGGGCGTGGCTTGTCCGGTCCGCTGCAATTTTATGAAGATTTCCCGTATGTGCTATTTGGAAAAGCCGGCCCACTCGCCTTCTGGTGGCTAAAGCGGATGGCGGATGTTAGGCTGTGGCGGCCCTTCGACCACCCGGACGCGCGGGCACACCCGATAGCGTGGCCGCTGGTGTTTAAGGCCTTCCGTGCTGCGCCGTGCCGAGTCGGCGGGCCGGACCACGCGCTGCGCCAATTTGGAAAGCGCAGATGGCAGTCTGTCCTGCATCCCATTGACTTAGAAGCAAAAATACAAAGCGCGCTGGGCTACGCCAACCAAATTGATTTGTTGTTCGGCACGGCAGAAAACGCGCGCGAGGCGTTAGCTCTGTACCCGCGCACGCTCAGCCGGCTGAACGGCAACCGGGCGCCCTACGAGCGCACCTGGCAGACGGCTTGATTTCCCCCCGGACGGGACGCGGCGCGCTGTGCTCCCTTTTTGACCGCCCCAAAATCCTTGTGCTATAATGCGCCTTGACATAATTTCAAGTGGTGCTTTGTTACATATCAAGTTGTCTACATTGACGAAGCGATTAATCATATGAAACAAGCCTTGAGCGATTTTCTCAAGCACCTTGCACAAGAACAAAATTACGCCCAAAATACATTGGCTGCTTACCGCAATGACCTCGACCAGCTAAGCCGCTTTTGTAGCGCCGAAGCTCAGCCCCTCGTTCATGGCTGGGCCGACGCCACCCCCCAGACAATCGAGCAATATGTCGATCACCTGTATAAACGCGCTTATGCGCCTTCGACCATCGCGCGTAAGGTCGCCGCGACCAAATCCTTTTTTCAATATCTCACAACCCGGCAAGTCATCGCCGTTGATCCGGCGGCCAATTTGAATGCGCCGAGGGTTAAAAAGAACGCGCCTCAAATCCTCTCGCCGGAAGAAATCGCGCGCCTGGTCGGGGCTATCTATGATCCGGCTAACGACCTCAATCCTAGAGCTTTGCGCGACCGCGCCATCTTGGAGGTGCTGTATGCCACCGGGATGCGCGTCACCGAACTGGTCTCGCTCAAGGTTGACGCGGTGGACCTGCCGGAGCGCACGATCGTTTGTGCGAACCGGGCCGGCCAGGTGCGCCACATTCCTATGGCCGCCGCTGCCGACAGTCTGGTCGTTTACCTTGAGGTAGGACGCCCGCAGTTGGTTAAGGACCCCAACGAGGATACGCTCTTTCTTAACCACCGGGGCCAAAAGCTCACGCGCCAGGGTCTATGGCTGATCATCAAAGGCTACGCCGAAGCCGCCGGCCTGGAGGCGAAAGTTACGCCTCACATGCTGCGCCATTCTTTTGCCGCGCATCTGCTGGAGGACGGCGCCGAGCTGCGCGAGGTTCAAGAACGGCTGGGGCATGCCAACATTTCCACCACGCAGGTTTACAAGCAGCGATAGGAGCAGTGTTTATGAATGACCGCGCCCGGTTCCAAGAAGTCGCCGACACCGTTCTCGCACGCACCGGTCACCGCCCGGCGGTTGCTATGGTTCTCGGCTCCGGGCTGGGGCCGCTCGCCGGGGCAGTCGAAGACGCCGATATCATCCCTTACGACGATCTACCGCACTGGCCCAAGTCAACCGTGCCCGGACACCGCGGGCGGCTGGTCGCCGGGCGGCTGGAGGATCAAGCCGTGCTGGTCATGCAGGGGCGCATCCATTATTACGAGGGTTACAGCATGGCTCAGGTCACCCTGCCGGTCCGTGTGATGCATCTTATGGGAATCAAGACCCTGTTCGTCACCAACGCCGCCGGCGGCCTGGACAAGCATTTCCGCACCGGCGACCTGATGCTGATTACCGATCACATCAACCTGATCGGCATGGTAGGGGAGGGGAATCCGCTGCGCGGCCCCAACGACGATGCGCTCGGCCCGCGCTTCCCCAGCATGAACCGGGCTTATGACCGGGCGCTTCAAGACCTGGCACGCCGGGCCGCTGCCCAGGCCGGTGTGCCGCTGCGCGAGGGCGTTTATATTTGTCTCTCCGGCCCCTCGTTTGAGACGCCCGCCGATATCCGCATGCTGCGCCTGTGGGGTGCGGACGCGGTGGGCATGTCCACGGTGCCGGAGGTGGTCGTTGCACGGCATATGAACATGCGTGTGCTGGGAATCTCCGGCATTACCAACGTTGCCATTGACAGCAACGAGGCCGAAGGCGCGCCCAATCACGAAGAAGTCTTAGAAGCCGGTAAGCAAATCGCGCCGAGGATGGAAGCCATATTGCGCGGCGTGCTGCGCATGTTATGATAAAAGCATGGATAGGCTGATCAACTTTTTCCTTTTCGTCGATCAAAACCAGATCGGCATCTATGCGCTCTGCGCCGCCGGGGTGCTGGTGGTCTGGTTCTGGCGGCTGCGCCCGGCCCGGCGCGACTTGGCGCGCGCCCAATACGAACTCGAGCGCGAGCTGGCGCTGAACCGGCGCGCCCGCGCCATCGACCAGCTAGGGGTATTGATCCTCATCATCTTGGCCGTGGTCGCCATCAGCCGCGTGGTCGCGCCTTACCTGCGCGCCAATCCCGTCAGCACGACCCGTTTCAGTATGATCGACATGCGCGAGCGGTTTGTTACCCAGGTGCCGAACACCAGCGCGCATGCCGTCGATGCCACGCCCGACGCCCAGGCCATCCTTGCCGATACCGGCGACGCCATGTACCCGGAGGGCGGCGGCAGCGCCGCGACGCCGATTCCGACTTTGCGCGGCTCTCCGACCGATATCTTTTCCGGCGAGGTGGATGCCACCCACACACCTACCGCTACCCCGCCCGGTACGCTCATGCCGGCCGCCGATATCCCGCCCGTGATCGGCTGCAACGACCCCGGCGCCGTCATCGCCATGCCGGTTAACGGGTTGGTGCTTTACGAGAACGTCGTCGTAAAAGGTTCGGCGAATACTGCCGGGTTCAGTTCCTACCGGTTTGAGCTAAAGGGACCCGAAACGAACGATCAATGGGCTGTGCTGCGCACCTATACCGCGCCGGTCGATAACGGCGTGCTAGGCCAGTTCGACGGTTCGGCGTTCGAGCCGGGCGTCTACCAGTTCCGGCTCGCAGTTATGGACACAGAAGACAATACCATCGCCTCTTGTACCATCTCCGTCAGGGTTGCAGCGCTGCCGGCTACGCCTACACCCGTCCACTACAACTGATCTCCGCGCCCGGCTAAGGACGCGCCGGCGCCGGCAGGGCGTCGATGGGCCACATCGGCAGCACGTCCATATCGAGGCCGTCGCGCTGGCCGGCGATAAAGCGGAAGTGCGCCGCCGCGCCGATCATCGCGGCGTTGTCGGTGCAGAGCTTGAGCGGCGGGTAGCGCACCGGCACGCCGGCGCGCGTTTCCATCGCCTGGCGAAGCGCTTGGTTGGCGCTCACCCCGCCGACCAGCAGCACTTCATGAGCTTTGTAGGCGCGGGCGGCGGCGGCGGTCTTGATGACCAGCGCGTCGATGACCGCCTTTTGGAAGCTCGCGGCGACGTCCGGCACGTGGATATCGCTGCGCAGTTCGACGTCGCCGCGCGGGACGTGGTGGCCCGGCCCGGCCTTCACCGCTCGGATGACCGCCGTCTTGAGGCCGGAGAAGCTGAAGTCGAAAGTGCCGTCGGGCTTGGCGAGCGGGAAGTCGTAGGCGTCGGCGCGGCCGGCCTGCGCCGCCTTCTCGATATTCGGCCCGCCGGGGTAGGGCAGGCTCAGCACACGCCCCACCTTGTCGAAGGCTTCGCCGGCCGCATCGTCCAGCGTCGCGCCGAGCTGCCGGTATGCGCCGTGCCCGGTCATCAACACTAAAGAGGTATGCCCGCCGGAGACGATCAATGCCACCGCCGGGAAGCGCACCGGCGGCGCATCCATGAGCCACAGCGCGTAGATGTGGCCCTCCAGGTGGTTGACGCCGATCAGCGGCAGGCCGGCGCCCATCGCCAGGCCCTTGGCGAAGTTGACGCCGACCAGCAGACTCCCCGGCAGGCCTGGCCCGCGCGTCACTGCGATAGCGTCGAGCTTCGTATAGTCAAGACCAGCCTTGTCTAACGCGCGCTGCGTCACTGCGCCGATGGCTTCGAGGTGCGCGCGCGAGGCCATCTCCGGGAAGACGCCGCCGTACTGCGCGTGCAGGTCAATCTGCGAGGCGACGACGCTGGCGACGATGCGCCGCCCGTCTTCGATGACGGCGGCGGCGGTCTCATCGCAGGAGGTTTCAATGGCGAGGATGCGTGTCATGATAACTACCAGGTAATGATTAAATCCTTTGGCATGTCCGTCAGACTCTTCACTTTCCCATCCGCGTCGATGTACAGGCTGTCCTCGATGCGCACGCCCCAACCTTTGCTGTTGGGGTAGTACAGCCCCGGCTCCAGCGTGAAGGCGTTGCCCACCTCAAGGGTGTCGTTCGGCGCAAAGTGGCTGAAGCGCGGCGCTTCGTGGATGTTCAACCCGATGCCGTGCCCCAGGCTGTGCAGGTAGCCCTCCAGTGAGTCGTCATCGTTGCGGGCCGTGTTGTGCCCGTACTTCTCGAATATATCACAGACCAGGTTTTGATAGTCGATGCACTTCGCGCCGACCCGGTACGTCGCCATCACCGCATCGAACGCCTCCATCACCTGCGCGTAGGCTTCCTGTACGTCGTCGGGCGCGTAACCCAGGCACCACGTGCGCGTCATATCGTGATAGTAGCCGGTGTGCCGGTCGCACGGGAAAAAGTCGAAGATAATCGACTTACCGGTTTGCAGCGCGTCGGCATCCTCGCCCTGCGAGTGGGGGACGCCGGCATCGCGTCCTTGTGCGAAGATCATGTCCTCCGGCGCTTCGAGATCGTGTTTCAATAACTGCGCGCGCACGAAGCGCTTCACCTCGCCGATGGTGAGCGGCGCGCCGTTCGCCTTGACCACGGCCCCGTTTTTGACCACGTGGCCGGTGATGAAGTCGAGCGTGTCGTTGACTATCGCCGATGCACGCTTGCCCACGTCGATGAGGCTTTCGATTTCGGCGGGGTCTTTGGTCCGCATGGCGGCGGTGAAGATATCGATGCCCGTCTCGCCGACGACTTCGATATCGGGCCGCGCAGCGACCAGCCGGTTGAGCACCTGGAAGGTTACGCCGGGGTCGGCCAAACCGTAAAAGCCCACGCGCCCATGATTGATGTCGAACGCTGCAAAGATGTTGTTCCACAGCGCCACCTGCAACCCGAAGGCGTCGTCTTTGTGTTCTTTGCGCAGATTCGTAAGGTCGTAGTCCTGCAAGATGCTGACTTGAAGACCGCTCTTGGCGGCTTCGTCGCGCTCGAACGCGCCGCAGATCAGCGCGGCGGGTTCACCGGACTTTTTGATGAGATAGGCCGCTCCGAGGCTGGCGTTGCCGGTCATGTAATTCATTGCCATGACATCGGCGTGGCTCGCTTTAAGAATGACGAGGGCGTCCAGTTCGCGTTCGATCATCAGGCGGTCGAGGTCGCTTTTCATGAAGACTGCTTCTCCTTAAGGGGAAATAAGAAAAGAATGTACCACAGAGCGCCGGTATATCACGAGTCGGTGTGGGCGCGCTCGCGCAGGCGCAGGAAGATTTCGATCACGATCAGGCTGAGCGCCAAGAAAAACCCGGTGATCCAATTGAGCATACGCGGGATGCGCAGCCACGCCGCCGCCGTAATAAACATCGCCACCCAGATGCTTTGCCGCAAGATCACGTTGCCAGGCACAGAGGGCGCATCACGGCGCGAGAAGCGCACATTCAAGAAGCGCACGAAAGGCAACGCCGTCCCTGCCGCCGCCATGAACAGGCACACGAAGAACAGCCAGTAGGGGAAGGCGCGCGGCAGCGTATTGGCGACAATATAAGCGATTCCCGCCCAGCCGGCCGCCGCCGAGACGAACGCGGCAATCAGAATGCCGGCGTGGTCGGTAGGGACGGTGCGTTTGGTGGGCGGGTTCTTTTTTTCAGCCATCAAAGGCGATTATACCAGAAAGCGTTGCTTTCGTTATACGTTGAGGGTACAGTGCCCCCCAACCGCGCGCCGGGGCGATTGGCGGTCTGGCTGCGGTAGCATACGGTGCTGTGTGGGTGCATCCCAGATTTTTGGCGGAAAGAAAATTAGGACGCGGATAAACACGGATAAACGCGGATAAACGCGGATTCAGACTAAAAATCCGCGTTCAGACTAAAAATCCGCGTCCCATTAAAAAATCTCGCCAACAACGCGGGATACACCCGTGCTGTGTGCATATCTTTGGAATCTTGTATAATGAGCGTTGTGTGTAGACGACCCCCCGGTTGCATTCAAGTATTGCTTGTATAAGGGCAACAGCATGGCCGAATCAGCACAGGATTTGCTAAAGCGAGGCATCGCCGCTGCGCAGGCCGGGCAAAAGGACCAGGCGCGGGCTTTACTCCAGCAGGCGGTGCGGCTCGACCCGCGCAACGAACTGACGTGGTTGTGGCTCAGCAGCGTAGCGAAGGACAACCAAGAGCGTGTCTTCTGTCTGCGTCAACTGCTCCAGGTTAATCCGCAGAATGAGATGGCGTTGAAGGGGCTGCGCGCGCTGGGGGTTGCGGCAGCGCCGGGGCCGGCTGCCGACCGGCCGGCCGCAGCGGGCGTCCCGGTCGCCGGCGACCAGACGCTCAAGGCCGTGCAGCCGTTGTTGGACCAATTCCTGGCGGAGTATACCGCGCCGGTCGAGCCGGACTTCGGCTTTCAGTGGGCGCGCAAGACCCGGGGGCGCGCCGGCGAGCAGAGCGCCGCCCGGCTCCGGGTGGGGATGGTCGCGGCGGTGGCGGTGGCAGCGATTGCCCTGGTTGCGCTTGTGGCTCTCGCCGGCGGTTCGGTCATCACAGCGCTGACGGCGGCTTCGGCCACGCCGACCCCGCCGCCTTATACGCCGACGCCCACGCCTACGCTTGGCCCGACGAATACGCCCTCACCCACGCCGCGCATCCCGCCCACATTGACCAGCACCTATGAGCCGGCCCTGGCGGCGCTCAACGGCGCGGACCAGTTCAAGCGCGGCAATGTGCTGACCCCGACGCCCGCGTATAAGCAGAGCGAGTATGCGACCGAACCTGACCTCAAGCGGATGCAGGATGCGTACCTTGCGGGAAACTACGCCGAGGCCATCGACCTGGCGAAGAGCGCGCGCACCGGCTCGGTCGAAAAGCAGTTCGATACGTACTTTTACGAGGCGATGTCGTATGCCATGCAGGGCGACTACGACGAGGCCGAGGACGTGCTCACGAGCGGGGATATCATCGCCGACGGGCTGCCGATCGAGGATTTCCAGAATCCGGGCGGCATCTTGAGCGGCCACGGCGAAAGCACTATGGCGCTGTTGAATGCGGCGGCGGGTTATGTTTACTATAAGCAGGGCCGCCTGGACGAAAGCGCGTCGTTTAACCTGTCCGCCATCCGGGCCGACCCGTCGTTTGATCTGCCGGTGCTGACACAGGCCGATGTGTACCTGGAGCAGGGGCGGGTGGGCGACGCTTATGATCTGGTGCTGCGGGCCACGACCGACCAGCCCAGGCTGCGCTACAATGTGCTGCTGCTCGTCAGGCTGGGCGAAATCGAACTGCTGCGCGGCGACCCGGACGCTGCGCTGACCCTGGCCCGCAAGGTGCTGTACATCGACCCGCTCGCCGAGAGTGCTTACCGGCTGGCGGTGGACGCCGATCTTGCGTTTGGGCAGGCAGCGGACAGGGAGAACGAAGCGGTTGCGTGGTATGGCCGCGCGGTGTTGGATCTGGAGGCGTACTTGCTTTACTATCCCGACAGTGTGACCGGCTGGGCGCTGATGGGCAAGGCGCGCTACCTGGAGGGCAACCTGGACCGGGCGCTGCCGGCTTACGACCGGGCGCTGTCGTTCGATATCCCGGAAGACGCGATGACGCCTGATCTGCGCGCGGCCTTGCAGGAGGCATACCTGGCGCGCGCTACCATGTACGCCGAACGGCGGCTTTACCTCCAGGCAATTGAGGACTACACCGGCGCGCTCCAGCTTGGCGATAGCCGGGCCGCGCTCGAAGGGCGGGCGCGCGCGTCTTTCACCATCCAGGACTATAACCGCGCCCGGTTGGACCTGGAAACCCTGCTCGAAGCCGATCCCGATAACGTCGAGTACCAGTTGATGCTGGCGCAAATCTTGGTCGATACTAAAGAATACGAGGAGGCCCAACCGATCTTGCAAACTCTGCTCGGCAGCGGCCGGCTTACCGTGGAGCAGACCGGCGCGGTCCGCGAATCTTTGGCGCTGACTTACTACCGCCTGGCCGGGGCGCAGAGCGCAGACGAGCGTGACTCCGCGCTGGTCGAGCAGGCGAACACGCACATCGAGGAGGCGCTGGCAATCGGCAAGACCGGGACGCGCTACTATTATCGCGGCCTGATCCGCGAGATGGCCGGCGCGCCCGACCTGGCGAAGCACGACTACGAGTGGCTGCTGGTCTGGCAAGGCGTTTACAGCTACGACTTCATGCCGGATGTCGAGGCGCGGCTGGAGGAAATCGACAAGGCGCTGGCGGCGGGCGGCGGGTCATAAGGACGGGATTTCGCTTTTCTCGAACGGGTCACAATCTACCAGGGGCATGGTGTACTACCGTGCCTCTGTGTCTGTAAGGGGTAAGATATGAACGAAACGCGCGAGACAACCCTCGCCGGCGAGAGTATTTCCGCCGCCGTTATCCTGATCGGCGGGTACATCGCCATTCAGATGATATCCGATATCGCCGCGACGAAGGCGATTGTCCTGGGGCCGCTGACGATGGACGGCGGCATTATCTATTCGCTCACGTTCACCTGGCGCGACCTCATCCATAAGCGCTTGGGCATCCAGGCGGCGCGCGCGACGATTCTGCTGGCGGCTGTGATTAACGTCGTGATGACGCTTTACCTCTGGCTGGTGGTCCAACTGCCGCCCACCGCCGATTATGCCGCCATCGGCGGGCAGGAGGCCTGGGCGTTTATCTTCGGCCTGGAGGGGATGCTGCCGCGCATCGTGTTCGCCAGCATCGTCGCCGAGGTGCTCGCAGAACTGACCGACACCGAAGTCTACCGGCTCTGGGTCACGCGGCGCACGCGGGCGCTGCCTCAGTGGATGCGCGTGCTGGTCTCCAACGCGGTGAGCATTCCGCTGGACAGCGCGCTGTTTGTAGTGATCGCGTTTGCGGGGGTGCTTTCGGCGCAGGAGCTAACGAATATGTTCGCCAGCAACATTGTGACCAAGGGCGTGCTTTCGCTGGCGTCGGTGTGGCTGATTTACTTGGTGCGCGAGCGCGCGGTCTCTTCGGCGCGCGAGCCGCTCGCGTAACATGTAACATAAAGGAAACCCGCATCTCCGGCGCGGTTCCGGCGAATCTACTTCGGTCTGGTATAATGCGCTCTTGATGTTGTGTGCGCATGTGTGCGGCTAGGAGTCTGAACTATGCAAAGCCAAAGACCCGACTCGTGGAAAACCCTGGTGTGGGCTATTTCGATGCTTTTAGGTGTGTTTCTGGTCGTGTGGGGCGTGGGCGAATTGCTCGCGCTTCTCGCCCCGGCCGGTGTTTCGCCCGATCTCGTCAACGTGTTAACGATGCGGTTTATCCCGCGCCCTTTCATCATTTTGGGCCTCATCGCCGCCGGCGCGCTGCTGGTTCGGGTGGGAGAGCGGCGCGTGCGCCGTGACGTCGCTGCGATGGAGGGCGCGCTGCCCCTGATGCGTAAGCCTGCGCCTCAGATGGGGCCGCGCAAACGGCCCAAAGTCGTCATCTTCGCCGGCACCGAGGGCTTGATGATGCTGCTGCGCATCGCCAAGGAGGTCGAGTGGGAGGTGGTCGGCGTCGTGCCGCCGGTCGGCGGGGGCGTTTCGTTTGCCCGTCTGCGCCGCGAGCTTGACATCTCCGCCGATCAAATTCTTTTCCCCACCCTGTACCCGGTCGATGTGACGGCGGAACTGGAGGACGGCACGCAGTTGGTCGGAGAGGTCGCCATTGCGACCAATACCTCCGGCAGCCCGATCCGGTCGGTGCGGCTCGAAACGCACGTTGCGCCCACCGACCAGATAGCCGACGACAACCTGGGCGCGCCCGAACTGGCCCCCCTGCTCCGGGAGGCCGACGCGGTGGTCATCGGGCCGGGGTCGCTGTTCACCAACCTGATCCCAACTTTGCTCGTCAAAGAGATCAACGATGCGCTGCGCACCACCGAAGCACGCAAAATCTTCGTCTGCAACATTATGACGCAGCCCAACCAGACCAACGGCTTCTCGGTGACCGACCATGTGCAGGCTATTCAAGATAACTGCGGCATCAAGCTCGACTATGTGTTGGTCGGTAGTGCGGTGAACATCTCGCCCGAAGTGCTCAGCCGCTACGAGCGCTCCGATTCGCAGGTGGTGCGCACGCTCAACCGCCCCGACGACGCCTCCTACCTGACCCTATTTGAAGGCTCGCGCGGCGAGATCAAGCTGGTGCACGGCGCGATTTTGATCGAGCGCGACGACGTGGTCACCGAGCAGACCATCCGCACGCTCGGCGAAGGCGAAAAGGTGGTGCTGCGCCATAAGCCCGATGCGCTGGCGCGCGCCATCACCGACCTGATCCAGGACATGGCGCTGCAAGCGCGTCTCTCGGTGAGCCGGGCCGTCTTCCGCGAGTACGACGTGCGCGGCGTGGCCGGCGAGCAGCTTACCGAGCACACGATGTATGTGATGGGCCGGGCGTTCGGTACGTTTGTCCAGCGGCGCACTACGGGCCGCAACCGCGTCGTGTTGGGCCGCGACGGGCGCCTTTCGTCGGATGCGTTCTGCAAGCAGTTCAAGCGCGGCCTGGTCGCCAGCGGTTGCAAGGTTTTCGACATCGGCATGGTGCCGACGCCGATGCTCCAGTTTGCTGCCGCCCGCGAATTCACCGACGGCGCAGCGATGATTACCGCCAGCCACAACCCGCCGGAGTTCAACGGCGTCAAGCTGCACCTGGGGCTGAATTCGGTCGCCGGGACCGAGTTGATGCACATCGAGCGCATCGTGGCGGCCGGCCAGTTCATCGACGGCGACGGCGCCGAGGGGACGCTGGATGTCATGGAGCCGTATATTAACTGCATCCTCTCGAAGTCGATTCTCAAGCGCCGGATCAAGGTTGTAGTGGACGGCGGCAACGGCACGGCGGGACCGGTTGCGGTGCGGGCGCTGGAGGCGATTGGCTGCGAAGTGATCCCGATGTACTGCGAGCCGGACGGCACTTTCCCCAACCACCCGCCCGACCCTATCGAGGAGGAGAATGTCGAAGACCTCAAGGCGCGCGTGTTGGCGGAAAGCGCCGACCTGGGTGTGGCTTTCGACGGCGACGGCGACCGGCTGGGCCTGATTGACGAGAAGGGGCGTATGGTGATGCCTGACCATGTGATCGCCCTGTTCGCGCGGCAGATTCTCAAAGAGGGGCCGGCGAAGATCGTCTTCGAGGTGCGCTGCTCGCAAGCCCTGGTCGATGATATCACCGCGCACGGCGGCATCCCGATCATGGTCAAGTGCGGCAACGTGGCGATATCGCAGCGCATGCGCGAAGAACGCGCCCGGCTCGGCGGCGAATTGAGCGGGCATGTCTTCTTCGACGACCCGCCGGTCACCTATGACGACCCGATTTACGGCGCGGCGAAGTTGGTCGAGATGCTTTCGGAGACGGACCGCCCGCTCTCTGAACTGGTGGACGAACTGCCGAAGTACCAGAGTTCGCCGGAGATTCGCATTGCCTGCCCGGACCATATCAAGTTCGATGTGGTCGAAGAACTGAAGGAATGCTTCTTGCCGGGCGGCGCCTGCGCCGACGCGCGCATTGCGCGCGTGATCGATGTGGATGGTGTGCGCGTGACGATGAAAGACGGCGCGTGGATTCTGGTCCGCGCCTCGAACACGCAGCCTAAGCTTTCGCTGCGCGTGGAGGCCAAGACGGAGGAAGGTCTGCGCGAGCTTATGGCCTACATCGGTACCGAGTTGATTAAGCGCTTGCCCGGAAGCCGCGCCGAGATTGAAAAAAAGCTAATGGTCGAGGAGCAAGTTGCAGTATAATTAACATAACAATTGATGATGATGTTGGGGAAGCGGTGATGATGCGCAAATGGCTGTACCTGTTCGTCCTATTGTTTGTGTCCGTCGTGTTACTGACCGGCTGTACGACTGCGGATGTGCAGTCGTTGGAACAACTGCTCGCCGATGTGGGCGTCACCGTCGATATAGAGCAAGCGCTGCAAACCGCCGGCGTTGAGATACCCGACATCGGGCAGATGATCCAGACCGGCGCTGACGACTTCCTGAGACAGATACGCGGCTTTCGCCTGGAGATTCCGAATGCGGTCCGGCTGGCGCTGGTCGCGGTCGGGCTGGCGCTGGCATTCGCCGGCGGGCGGCTCTACCGGGTTGCGGTGGCAGCGCCGGGCTTTACGTTAGGATTCGTGATCGGCTACGCGGCGCTGAACCTGGCGGAGGAACTGCCCGACCTCGTCGTGATCGGCGTGGCGTTCGTGATCGGCGCAGTGGGCGCAGGGTTGGCGTTAGCGGTGCACGATACGGCGTTGGTGGTGATCGGCGCGGTGACGGGCGGCTTTCTCATTGTGAGCCTGCTCATTGCCTATGCTGTGCAGTTCTCGGTGGTCTTCGTGGTGATCGTGTTGGTGTGTGCGGTCGCCGGCGGGCTGGGCTTGGCGCTGGTAGGGCGTTCGATGCAGTTTATGCTGGGCGCGCTGATGGGCGCGGTGCTGGTATCGCTCGGCCTGGTCGAAAATCTGAGCCTGTTTATCATCGTGCCATTGGCGCTGCTCGGCGTCGGAGCACAGCTTGGGCTTAAGTATTGGCGCGAGCGCGAACCACACCGCGCCCCGGTTCAGCCTGGTCCCGCCGCACCGGTGGAGAAGCCGCCGCCCTCGCCCCGCCAGGCGCCGCGCCCGGTGGAGGCGGGCGCCGTGTTCCCGGCCTATGAAGGTCCGGCCTCCCCGGAGCCGGGTTTTCCTGCTTATGGCGAGCAGCCGGTAAAAAGCGCTACGCTGACGTACTGGTCGGGCGCCGGGCTGGCGACGGTCTATATCGACCGGGACGAATTTTCAATCGGGAGCGACGTGCTCAATTGCAGCTTGGTGCTCGACGGCCTCGCGCCGGTTCACGCCCTTATCCTATCCGGCATGAAGGACGGAGCAAATTGCTACTATCTGCAAAGCCAGGTCGATCCCACCGATGTCCTGGTGAACGGGCGGCTTGCCCGTGCGACCTACCTCAAAGATGGGGATGTGCTGCGCCTGGGCGGTTATGAACTGCGGTTTAGAACGTTGAAAGAGGATAGGTTTGGCTGATCAGACGCGCCTTTCTAAGTTTCTCTCGTTGATCCTGCGCCACCGCGCGCAGGATTTCGGTCTTACGCTCGATGCGGACGGCTTCACCGACCTGGATTCGGTGTGGGCGGCGGTCGAGCGGTGCTATCCGGGCTGCTACATCGAGGCGGATCTACAGGCGGTCGTCGCCGGCGACCCGACCGGCAAGAAGCGCTTTGAGATCGTGGGCGACCGCATCCGTGCGCGCTACGGCCATACCCAGGTCCGCACGATCACTTACCCGCCGGTCGAACCGCCGGAGTATCTTTATCACGGTACGCATGCGAAGGCGCTGGATGCGATTCGCGGAGATGGCTTGAAGCCGATGCAGCGGCAGTATGTTCACCTTTCGCTCAGTGTAGAATGGGCGGTGATGGTCGGGCGGCGGCGCACCGACGCGCCAGTGATCTTGCGCGTCCGGGCCGGCGAGGCGCACCGCGCCGGGATTGAGTTTTACCATCCCGAACCTAACCATTACCTGGTTGAAGCAGTGCCGCCCCGGTTTATCGACTTCGACTATTGAACCGGGGAGATTCGCAGGAGTAGGGGGTTTTGAACCGTCCTCGCTTCACGTTCCTGGATGAGACGACTATCGCCGACGTATTGTACGAAGCGTACCGGCTGCTCTGGGACCCCGGCGTGCTGCTCTACAGTGAAGACGCGGCGGACCTGCTCCGGGAGGCCGGCGCGACAGTCGAGAACCCCGACGTGCACGGCGCGCAGGTGGCGCGCATCCCGCTTGAACTGGCGCGGGTGGCGCTCAGCGCCGTGCCTTCGTCGTTTGATTTGTACGGCGCAGACGGCGGGCGGCGCGTCCATTACGGCGGCGACTGCGTGCAGTTCAACCCCGGCTCGGCGGCTATCGAAGTCCTCGACCCCGGCGCGACGCAGACCCGCCAGCCTGTCACCGCCGACCTGGTCCGTGCGACCCGGCTGGCCGATGCGCTTGATGCCTTCGATGCGGCGAGCACCTGCCTGGTGAGCAGCGATGTCCCGGAGGCCGTCGGCGATATGTACCGGTTGTACATCGCGCTGAAGCATACCGGTAAGCCGGTGGTTACGGGCGCCTTCGGCGTGGGGACATGGCCGCGGATGTACGAGATGTTGGTCGCGGCGGCGGGCGGCGAGGATGCGCTGGCGGCGAAACCGCGCGCCATCTTCGACGTGTGCCCGCTCTCGCCGCTGCGCTGGAGCGCCGAATCGAGCGGCGATCTGCTCGACTGCGCGCGCCATGGCGTGCCGGCGCAGATCGTTACCACGCCGCTGGCCGGCGCGACCGCGCCGGTGACGCTGCTCGGCGTGGTGGTGCAGCACGCTGCCGAGACGCTGAGCGGCGTTGTGCTGCACCAGTTGGCGAAGCCGGGCGCGCCAGTGGTGTGGGGCGGGCTGCCGGCGGCGTTCGATATGAAGACCGGCACCACCGCGACCGGCGCGGTCGAGACGATGATGCTCAATATCGCCTGCGCGCAGGTGGGGCAGTATCTCGGCCTCCCGACCCAGGCTTACCTGGGCCTCAGCGACGCCAAAGTGCTCGATATGCAGGCCGGCTTTGAGACCGGCATGGGCGCGCTGCTGGGCGCGCTGGCATGCGTGAATATGATTTCCGGTCCCGGCGTCCTGGATTTTGTGCGCGTCTTCAGCCTGGAGAAGCTGGTCATCGACGCGGAGATCGTCCAGATGGTGCGCCGCCTGCACGAGGGCATGGTACAGCGCGACGCGCCCATTGCGCTCGATCTGATTCGCGCGGTTGGGCACGGAGGGGCGTTTCTCACCGAACCGCACACGGTCGATTGGTTCCGCGAGGAACTGCTGTTCCCTTCGCCGGTCATCGACCGGGACGCGCGCACGATTTGGGAGGCGAAGGGTTCGCCTGGTATGATATCCCGTGCGCGTACGCGCGTCGAAACGCTGCTGGCAGAGCGTGCGCCGTATGAGCCGCCGGGCGACGTGGCGCGCGCGCTGGATGAGATCATGCTGGGCGCGGCGAAGATGCACGGCATGGAGAAATTGCCGGGATAGAGAGATATGAGAGATGGATCGAGATGTTAAAGGTGCTGAGAGTAGAGTATGGATACAAGTTGTTATTGCGTTGTTAAGTCTGCTTGGTGTGATGCTTGTTTTGTTCAGTACATCAAAGTATGGGGCCGGCTTGTCGCCCGATTCGATGGAGTATGTCGCTGCGGCAAGAAACTTGTTGGCCGGGGATGGCTATATTCAAAGTAACGGCCAGCCGTTTGCCCATTGGCCGCCATTGTTCCCCGCGATTCTTGCGGCTTTTGGGTTGGTTGGTTTTGATCTGTTGATCGCGGTGAGGTTGGTAAATGCGCTGGCTTTCGGGTTAATCGTCTTTACCTCCGGTCAGTTTTTTCTAAAGTACATAAGGTTTTCTCCGTTTGCTCTCTTGGGCGTTTTTTCAATTGTGCTTTCACCTCCGCTTCTCTACAGTGCCAGTTGGGGTTTATCCGAAACTATTTTTACGCTTTTATTGGTGCTGTTCGTCCCGCCCATGATACGTTTTCTCAAAACGGAACAAAGGTTTCCTTTTGGGGTGGCGTGCGCACTGGGCGCGCTGGCTACGCTGCAACGGTTTATAGGCGCGACGATGATTGTTGTTGGCGCCGTCACGATTGTGCTGTATATGCGTTGGATACCTTTAGCAAGACGTATCAAATATGCTTTGGTACTGGGTGTGATCTCGGCTGCGCCCACGCTGGGATGGCTTGCAAGAAATTACTTTTTGACCTCTACGTTTTCAGGGTCGCGGGGTGCGTCGGCCTATACACTTGCTCAAAACATTTCGTTTACGTTCCAGGCTTTAACGGCTTGGTTTGTTCCATCCTATAATTTCTTAGCCGAATCGCTTGGGTTTCTCTTGCCATTGTTGGCAACGACGGTTATTTTGTCGCTTTTTTTCATTCGCCCCAAGGGATTTAAAAAGATATTGTCTTTCTTGTTGGTTTCAGAGATTTTCATTGCTTTTTATATCACGTTCCTGGTAGTTTCTTCGACCTTTATTTTTTACGATAAACTCAGTGTTAGTCATAGATTCTTTTCTCCACTCTATGTATTTGTTATGTTGTTAATATTTATGAGCATAGAAAATATTGCGAATTATTTGTCTCATAGGCGAAAATTGCGCGTTATTTGGCTCATGATGGCATTGTTGTGGGTAGTTGGGCTGATGCAAGTCGGACCGGTTGTTCTAGAACAGCACCAACAGGGAGCAGGTGGGTACAATTCGGTGTTTTGGCAGGAAAAGCCCGTGGTCGAATGGTTGAAGACTTCCCCGCTGCCAGGAACGCTTTATAGCAATGAACACACGGCTGTTTATCTTTTCACGCAGCAAGTTACCCATATGATTGATGAATTGCTTACACAAACTCAATTGCCGGCCGGGGATAACTATCTTGTCTGGTTTGAAGAGCCTTTCTTCTTCACCTCGCACCTTTTTGAGCTTGAGGAGATTTCGTCTAAGTTTGGGCTGGAGCGCGTGGCAGAGTATTCTTATGCCACGGTTTATCGGCTTGTTCCTCGCTGATTCATCCATGGAGGTAAGATGATGCCTAAATCTGGAATTCTTGAACGCCTGAACCAAGACCCACCGATGGTCGGCGAGGGCGCTCACGGGACTTTTCTGTACGCCGAGGGGCTGCCGGCCGGCATGCTGCCGGAGCAGTGGATATTGGAAAAGCCGGATGTTATTCGCGGGATGCATCAAAGCTATATCGACGCCGGCGCCGAGTCGGTCATTACCTGCACGTTTGGTGCGACGCGACCGCGCCTGGCGCACGCCGGCCTGGGCGACCGGCTGGCCGAGATCAACCGGCGCGCGGTCGAGCTGGCGCGCACGGCGGCGGGCGATGCGGTATACGTGGGCGGCGATATCGGGCCGCTGGGCGAACTGCTGGAGCCGCTGGGCACGCTGACGTTTGAGGATGCGTCCGATATCTTCGCGGAACAGGCGGCGGCGCTGCACACCGGCGGCGTGGATATGATGTTCATCGAAACGATGACCGACCTGAACGAGATGAAGGCTGCCATCGCCGGGGCGCGCCGGGCCGCCCCCGATCTGCCGGTCTTTGCGCTGATGAGCTTCGACGGCGGCGGCGGGCGTACCAACATGGGCGTCAGCCCGGCGCAGTTTGCCGGGGCCATGCTCGAATTGAAAGTCGATGCGTTCGGCGCGAACTGCGGGCGCGGCCTGCCCGAGAACGTCGCAGCGGTCGGCGCGCTCCGCGATGCCGCGCCCGATGCCCAGCTTATCGCCAAGCCCAATGCCGGCCTGCCGCGCCTGGAGGGCGACCGGACCGTATTCGACACCACGCCTGAAGAAATGGCCGAAGCCGCGCGGGCGTTTTTGAAGCTGGGCGTGCGCTTGCTGGCGAGCTGCTGCGGCTCCACGCCGGCGCACACGCGGGCGATTGCCGGGGTGGTGCGTGGTTGAGAAACCGGTGAGGCGAGGAAGGCGTAATGGCAAAACGACAGAACCGGCTCAGACCCATCGACCACGAAATCCGCCAGCTTGAAAGTCTCAAAACCTTGGAGCCGATCACGACGCCGGACGAATACCTGGTGCTGTCGGAAGAACTGATCGACATCGCCGTCGCCGCCCTCCGCGAAGTCTATGCGCTTGAGGAGGGCGAGCATCCCGACCCGGCGCGGCTCGACGATCTCTACCAGCGGGTCTACCTGGTCCAGGAGATGGCGCGCAGTTGAGAGCACTAAACAGTAGCCGGGACACACCCCGGCTACAGAAACAAGCTAAAACATTGACAGGGTTAGGCGCTTGATTTAATCGTTGAGGCGGCTGCTGAGCGCGCGCTTGGGATTGGTTTGCAGCACCCGCGCGATGTTCTCGGCGGTGCGCTTGCTGTAGAGCCACACCATCCCCGCCTTGACATCGGTCGGGCAGATCACGGCCAGCGACAGCAGGTAGGGTTCTCGAATCTCGATGATGTAAACGCCGCTCTGGTCGCCCTCTAGATAGGTGGAATGGAACTTTTCTTCGTGTAAAATGCTTGCCAGGGTGCTGGTCGCGCCGGGGTCGATCGAGAGCGCCTGTGTCAGCAATACCAGGTCGTAGCGGTCCAGCGTGCCCGCCGCGCCGACCAGGTTGCCGTCGGCGTCGATCAATCCCACGAAGTGCGCCCGGATATGTCCCAGCAGGCGGGCAAGCTCCTGGTTGACGGCCTTGAACTGCTCGCGCCCCAACACCAGCGCCGCGCCGCGCGTCGCGCGGTTCAGGCGCTTCTCGCGGTCACGGGGCGCCTTGGGCGTCGATTTCGCTTCTTCCGGGAGCGGCGCGGATTTGCTGTGGTGGTATAAATCAATCTGGCGCTCGATTTGCATGACCAGGAACTCCAGGTTGATCGGTTTGTACAAATAATCGCAAGCGCCCAGGCGAATCGAGGCGACCGCCGATTTCGCCGAGAGGTCGTCGTCGATCAGCATGACCGGGGTGCCGGCCCGCAGCCCGCTGACCACGGCGAGCAAGTCCATCCCGCTTAAGTCGGGCAGTTCGGTCTCGGTGACCACCAGCGAGAAACTATCCATTAAAATTTCGCTCAGAGCATCCTCAAAGGTGGAGGCTTCAACCGTCAAATAGCGCCCCGTGCCTTCCAATACCTCGGACACGGTGCGGCGCAACTCTTCATCCTGTCCGACTAATAGGATGCGATCCTTTTCCTCGGTCACGCTTATCCTTCCTTAATCTGTCGAGGTCCCGACAGCCAAAAAATTAAATTCATATGAGGCGGGTCTTGTTCTACAATCTCAACCTTATCTACCATCGTATTTAACTGTTCTTGCAGCGCATCCGCCGAGTTGGGCGGCAGGTTCTTGAGCCAGCCGGCCTCGCAGGATATTTGGATGCCCAGGCGCGAGCCGCTCTGCACCCCGTTGAGGTGAAGGCTGCCTTCGCCGCCGGCCTTAAGCATCTGCTCGGTCAGGGCGGCTACGGCGGCGGCGAGCTGGGCCTTGCATGAGGTGTTGAAGCCCAGCAGCCCCGCCGCGCGGCGCGCGGTATCGCGCGCGATCATAATGTCCATGCTGTCCTCGATGGTGACCGACATCACAGGCGGTATGTTCACCCGTGTCATAGTGCGCCTCCCGGCAGATACGTCACAGTACTCCCAGTTCTTGTAATGAAGTGATTAGATGTTCGGTTGCGAAAATATCTTTCGGGATGTAATCATCCGCGCCGGCGCTCAGGCCGGTCATCGTCGCCTCCGCGCTGGTCTTCTCCGTCAGCATGATGATCGGAATATTTCGCGTCGCCGGGTGCATTTTCAGCCGCCGGCACACCTGGAACCCGTCCATCGTGGGCAGCTTCACATCGAGCACGACCAGCCCCGGAGGCTCGCTGATGGCGGCGCGGATGCCCTCCGGGCCGTCGTGGGCGATGGAGACTTTCAGCCCGACACCTTCCAGCGTCTCTTTGATCTGGTAGGCCTGCGTCTTGCTGTCTTCTACAAGTAGAACCGCAGTTGCCATATTCCCTCTCTATACTATACCTATCCTAACCCTTACTCGCGTTAGAATTTTCTAACACTTCTCTTGCTCTATTTTACAACAATTCCTGAATCGCCGCTGCCAGGCTCTCCAATGGGACGATGTATCGAGCCGCGCCGCAGGCGATGGCGGCGGCCGGCATCCCAAAAACAACACAGCTTTGCTCGTCTTGTACCAGCGTGGGCGCGCCGGCGTCGCACATGGCGCGCAGCCCTGCCGCGCCGTCATCTCCCATACCCGTAAGGATAACACCGATAGCCGCTTCCCCATAGACCCTGGCGACCGATTCGAACAGCACGGTAGCAGACGGCTGGTGGCGGTGCGCGCCGCGCGTGTGCACCATATGCACCCGGCGGCTCATGTCAACCGTCATGTGGGCATGCCCCGGCGCCAAGTAGACGACGCCGGCGCGCAGCCGGTCGCCTTCCTCCGCCAGGCGTACTTCTAGCTGGCTCGACTGGTCGAGCCAGCGCGCCAGGCCGGGCAGAAAGTCGTGCGCCAGGTGTTGGACCACCAGGACCGGGATCGGGAAATCCTTGGGTAGACCGCTCAACACCTGGACCAACGCGGCCGGCCCGCCCGCGCTGGCGCCCAGCGCCGCCACCTGCGGGCGCTTGAGCGGTTTCGCGCCGGGCGGCAACTGCGCGACCGCCGCCGGTTGGGAGCGCGGCTCCCGGTCAACCGGGAGTGCAAGCGGGGCCGGGCGCGGCGGCGCCGGCGGGGCGCCGCCAGGCCGCGCGACGCGGATGATCCCTGATGGACGACGGCGCACCACCCGGACCTTTGCCATCAGGCGGATGGTGGTAATCATCTCGCCGCGCTTGGCCTCAAAGTCGGGGTGCGCCGAGCCGGGCGGCTTCTCCACGGCGGCCAGCGCGCCCGCCTGGAGCGCTTCGAAGGCCAGGTCAACGTCTTTCTTTTGCAGCGTGGCGCTCACCACCACAATCGGCGTCGGGTGTTCGGCCATAATCCGGCGCGTCGCTTCGAGGCCGTCCATCGCCGGCATGCTGATATCCATCGATATCACGTCCGGTTTCAGGCCGTTCAGCAGGTGCAGCGCCTCGGCCCCGTCGCCGGCCTCCCCGATTACATGCATATCCGGCTCGCCGTCGATCAAGTCCGCCAAGAAACGGCGCGTGACCAGGCTATCTTCGACGATTAACACCCCAATCTTGTTTGAATCGTTCACCTTTGCTACCTGACCCGGTTATAAAAATCAACCCTGTCCCGCGCCGACTAAAGCAACTGCCCGATTGTTTCCAGCAATTCGTCCTGGTCGAAATCGCCTTTGACGATGTACGCATCGGCGCCGGCTTGCATTCCGCGGTCACGGTCGGCGGGCGCTTCGCGCGAAGTTACCAAAACTAGCGGCAAGTGTTTGAGTTTTTCATCACTTTTGATCGTTTCCGTCAGCACCAGCCCATCCATTCGAGGCATTTCTATATCGCTTATTATAAGGTCACAGGCAGAATGCGTCACTAACTCAAGGGCCTCCTGACCATCGGTGGCCGTTATTACTTGGTAGCCGGCGGCCTCCAGGATGTTCTTTTCCAGGGTGCGCGTGGTGATCGAATCGTCCACGACCAGGATGCACGCCTTCGGCCCAACCTGCTCGGTCAGATCGCCGACCGGCACGACATGACGGCGCGTGGCCGCCTGCGCCGACTTGAGCAAATCGCTGGGGTTCAAAATGACGACGACCTGCCCGGTGCCCAGCAGCGTGACCCCGGCCACATTGCGCACACGCGCCATCTCGTGGCCCAGGTTCTTGACGACCAACTCCAATTCGGCGAGCAGTTCATCGACGACGAAGGCGGCCATTTTGTCGCCGGAGCGCAGGATCAGCGCCAACTGCATTTCATCCGGTTTTTTCTCCGCGTCGTCCAGGCGCGGGCGCTCCAGGACATCGGTCAGGCGGACCAGGGTCACCGGGCGGTTTTCCAGCTTGATGACCTGCCGGCCCTTCACCGTATGGCATTCCTCCGGCGTGATCTCGACGATGCGCTCAATCGAATAGACCGGGATGGCGTAGATCTCCCTGCCGACGCGGGTCAGCATGCAGTGCATGGTGGTCAGCGACACCGGCACCACCAACTGGATTGCGGTGCCCAGCCCGCGCCGGCTTTGCACGGTCACGTGACCGCGCAGCCCTTCGACGTTCTGCCGCACCACATCCATCCCGATGCCGCGACCGGAGGTCGTAGTGACTTCCTCTTTCGTCGAAAGACCGGGCAAAAAGATCAGGTTTATCGCCTCCTGGTCATCCATCAGGTCGGCGTCGTTTGGGCCGAGCCGGCCCGAACGCACCGCTGCGCGCTTCACCCGCTCCGGGGCGATGCCGCGCCCGTCGTCACCGACCGTGACCATAATCTCGGCGCCCTTCTGCGCTACCATCAGAGTCAGGTAGCCCGCCGGGTCCTTGCCGGATGCCTGGCGCTCCTCCGGCGCTTCCAGGCCGTGATCGACCGCATTGCGCAGCAGGTGCATGATCGGGCTTTTGATGGCCTCCAGCACGCGCTTGTCAAGCTCGACCTGTTCGCCGATGACATTGAAGATGATCTCTTTATTGTGTTGGCGCGACAGGTCGCGCACCATGCGCTGGAAGCCGCCCAGGATCGTTTCAAAGGGCAGCATGCGCACCCGCCGCACGCCGTCTTGCAGGTCGCCGGCGACCATGCTGAGCTGCATGTGATCCTGGTTCATGGCCTGGTCCAGCGTCGCCAGGTGCGCCGCCATCTCGCGGGCGTAGCGCTGGGTCATATCGAAGAAGCTAAGCAGGCTGTTCAGGTCCTCGTCATGCTGCAAATGCTCGCCGCCAGGGCCAGTATGCGCGTCCTTCAATTCCTGGTTGCGTTTGAGCCGGGTGAAGGCGGGGCGCGCTTTGCGCCATGCTTTGCGCCACCGGGCATGTTCTTCGCTCAGGTCGCGCAGTTCGGCGAGGCGCTGTTGCAGGCTGATATTCGAGACCAGCAGTTCGCCGGCCTGGGCCATCAGCGCGTCGAGCTTGGTAATGGCGACGCGGATGGTCGCCGTCTCGAAGTGCTGGTCGAGAACGCCGCGCCGCCGGACTCGCGGCCCGCTATCTGCTTCGTCTTCGACCACTTTGGGATCGAGCGGCTTCGTGTCGAGCGGACTGGGGCCGATGGGCAGCAGCCTGACCGGCTCGCCGATCAACTCGCCGACCGAGGGCCGTTCCACTGCTTCCGGGATGCCGGCCTCCGGTTGGGCGCCGGTCTGGGCGGGGGCCGGCGACGCAGGCGTTTGCGTGGGCGGTTCCGGCGAGCCGATGTGCTCCAGCCGCGTCACGACTGAAATGATCTGATCCTGTATCTCGTCGTCTGATACACCATCCATCAAAGCCCGGATCACATCCAGCCCGTCGTACAAGACGTCGGCGACCTCCGCCGAAATGGTAAGGCTGCCCTGCATGTTGGCGTCGAAAACCGTCTCCATGTGGTGGGCGACCTTTTCGATGCCGCGCATGTTGACCGTGCGCGCAGCGCCTTTGAGGCTGTGCGCCACCCGTGAAATCTCGCGCAGCAGACCGCCGCGCGCGTCGTCGCCGTCGCTGACCTCCAGGTCGAGCAGGCCGCTCGTCAAGGCGTCCAGGTATTCGTTCGCTTCTTCTTGAAACAGCGCCAATAATTCCGAGTTTACATCGCTCATACTTTTTCTACACCCAAACCACTCCTAGGTTTTCAAGTTTCGCGTGCGGCCTGGTACTTAGAGACGGTCTGACCCATGCGGCGCGAGATCTGGTTCAACTCGCGGGCGGCGCGCTCGACCCGCATGGTGCTAGAGAGATTGGTAGCGGTCATATCGCGGATGGTTTGCATGGCTTCGGAGAGCTGGTCCATGCCGACGGTCTGCTGGCGCGTGCTCGCGGCGATCTGGGTGGCGGCGTGCGAGGCCTCTTCGATGGCGGCGGCCAACTCGCGGATGGTCTCGCCGGCGCGGTCTACCAGTTCCATCCCGCTATCCACGCCTTTGGTGCCCTGCTCGGTGACCATCACCGCCGTGTTGGTCGTTTGCTGGATTTCGCTGAGGATATCGCGGATCTGCGAGACCGCTTGGCGGCTCTGCGCGGCCAGGCTGCGCACCTCCATCGCCACGACCGCGAAGCCCTTGCCCTCCTCGCCGGCACGCGCCGCCTCCACCGAGGCGTTGAGCGCCAGCATGTTGCTCTGGTCGGCGATGGCGTTGACCGTGGCGATGATCTCGCCGATTTGCTGGGTGTGCTCCGACAAGATCAGAATCGTGTCGGCGATGCTCTCCACGCGCTGGCGGATCAGGTGCATGCCGTTGATGCTGTCGGATACCGCCTGCTCGCCGGTGCGGGTCACGTCTACGGTGCGGCGCGCGGTCTCGGCCACCGCCTGCGAGCGCTCGGCGGTCTCGGTGACGGTGGCGCGCACCTCGTTGACGGTGGCGGCGGTCTGGGTTACCGATGAGTCCTGTTCGGTGGCGGCGATGATCTGCTCGTTGGTAGCGTTCAAAATCTCGGTGGCCGCCTCGCTGACGTTGACGACCTCCTGCCGCAGTTGCAGCGCCATCGTCTGCAAACTCGACACGGTTTCCTTAAGGCCGCGCCCCAAGCGCACCAGCGGGTCGGCCAGGTCGGTGTAGCCGTCCAGGTCGAGATGGGCGGTTAGGTCGCCCTCGCCTACCTGAAGCAGGTAGGCGGTGTACTGCGCCACCGCCGTCTCCAGGCGCTCCTGGGAGGCGCGGAGTACCGTGCTTTGCCGCCGGGCGATTGTCCGCGCCAGTATCACCACCACGACCGCGGTCACCAGCACGACCAGCAGTAAGAATCCCAGCCAACCGCCCAGGGCTTCGCCCAGTTGGGGCGTGCGGGTCCGGTCGGGTTGGCTGAGCCACCAATCGTTATTCATCTGGATGCCAAGCAGGGCGGCCAGAAAAATAACGATGGTGGCCGCCAGCCCGGTCAGCGCCATCCAGCCCGACAACGATGCTCGGATGTCATCGGATTGCATCTTTGTGCTGTTCTTTGTCATGACTGTACCTCCTGGCGGAGTTCTAAATCCGGTTGGGAATCCGGTTTCTCGTCGTCCGTTTCTGTGACGGCTTGCTCCAATCGCTGCGCGAGTTTAAGCAGGTTCTCGGCGATGGCCTCGGCCATGCGCGTGTTGGCGAGATACTGCATCTGCATCTCGTTGATCGACTTGACCGCCGCGTTGACTTCGTAAAGATCGGCGGCCTGCGCTTCTAACATATTGCCGATTTGCTGCGCTTTAGACGTCGAGTCCATCACGTGACGCGAAATGTGCCCTACTGCCTGCGCGGTATCGGTGACGCGCGCCACGCCGGTATCAACGCCGTCCGCGCCGGCGTCGGTTGCGATGGCGGTCTGGTGGACGGCTTGACGAATCTCGGTCAAGATCGTGCGCACCTGCTCGGCGGAGGCGGCGGACTGCTGCGCCAGGTCTCGAATCTGGTCGGCGACCACCGCGAACCCGCGCCCGTGCTGCCCGGCGCGCGCCGCCTCGATGGAGGCGTTCAGCGCCAGGAAGTTTGATTGCGTCGCCAGGTCGCTCAACGACGAGATGATTTCGCTGATATTTTCGATGTGGCGCGCCAGAGTCGCCAGGTTGAGCGCTACCGACTTGACCTGCGAGCGGATGTGCTCCAGGGTTAGGATGGCACCTGCGGCGATCTCGCGCCCGTTGTTCGCGCGCTCGACCGCGTCTTCGGAGACGGTCGTCATGTTTTGAGAAAGCCGGCCGATCTGGACTACCGACTGCTGGAAAGTGTCCAGCGTTTGCATGACGTTCGTCAAGACGCCGCTTTGCCGGTCGGCTTCGGAATACTGCTCCATCATCACATTTTGGATGGTCCCGGCGGCGCGGTTTAGCTCTTTGACCGCCTGCCTGACCTGCTCGGCCAGCGGCTTGTCATGGTCGGTCCGCGCCGCCGGCGCGCCGGCGGCGCGGACCGGTTCTACTTGTCTAAGCGCCGGCGCGCCGGCGAGCAGCCCGGTGAGGCCGTTCGCCGCCAGCAGACCGACCAGCGCCAGGGTCACCGCCGGCAGGGGCAGCGCCCCCTGGCTCAGCAGGACGGTCAAACCCCAGACGGCAAGCTCGCCGGCCAACCACTGCCATAGTCTTGCCCGGTCCCACAGGATCACCGCAGCCGGCGAGAGCATCCCCAGCGCGTAGATCACGCCCACCCATGCGGCCGGCTGCGCCGTCGTTGCCAGGGCCGCGACCGCCAGGACGACGCCCAGGCCGAACACGAGGAGTGCTCTGGCCCATGCCGGGCGTCGGGGTGCCAGCAACCATGCCGCGCCGCCGAAGATGATCCCGGCGGTGGCGAACAGCGCGCTGGCGAAGCTCGCTTCGGCGCTGGACAGAGCGGCCGGTAGGCTCACGACGCCCAGCGCTGCCGCGCCCAAGCTCAAGGCTCCCAGGCGCCGGAGGACAATATTGTCTGAAGAAGCATGCAGCTCATCGCTCATCACTTGTCACTCACCACTTAAATAACTTCCTCGTCCACAATTAACCGCGAGTCGGAGAGCAGGATCTCCACGTCGAGCAGGATGATGCCCTCGGCGGTCGTGCCGGCGATGTAGTCGGGACTGATGCCCACCAGCGCCTCCGAAGGCGTCTTTAAATCGGATAGCATCAAATCCGTCACGCCGGCGATGTCGTGGACAAGCAGACTGACTTCCAGCCCGGCGGCGCTGATGACGACCAGGTGTTTCAGGGTGAGGGCACTTTCGTCCTCAATCGGGATATCGAACAGGTAGCGCAGTTCCAGCACCGAGAGAATTTTGCCGCGCACGTTGGCAGCGCCCAGGTAGAAGCTGGGCGTGCAAGGGATCGGCGTCATCTGGTCAAACGGTTTGATGCGCTGCACGTAGACCACCGGCACGGCGTAGCGCTCGGTACCCAGGGTAAAGACGAGCACGCGCTGGGTGTTGTTCAGCGCATCGCTGCCTTCGGCGGGCCTGGCGAGGGTGCGCGCGCGCTTGTAAAGAATCTCTTGGGTTTCCTCCTCGGTAGGGTCGCGGGGGCGCCAATCGCTGACGATGTAGCGAAGCATCTCGCGCGCCTCAGCCCATGTCACCTTTTTAGGGTTATCATTGGTATATTGGTATAATGGATTACTTTTGGGTTTCATATCGCCCAACTTTAGAATATATAAATATAATGACGTTGACTAGTAAGAGCGTCATTGGCGCGCCGAGATCAATTCTTTTATCCGGTCGATCAGGTTATTGGCGATGTATGGCTTGGTGATATAACCATCGGCGCCGTGGTCAAGTCCGTAACGGACGCTGTCGGGATCGGCCCTGGCCGATAAAATGATAATAGGAACTGTATCAAAACGCGCCTGCTCGCGGATGCGTCGCAGCAGTTCAAAGCCATCAATGTCGGGCAGCATCAGGTCAAGGATAATCAAGTCGATGGGCGCGGTCGCGTCCATCAAGATTTCTAACCCGCGCACCCCGTTTTTCGCCTGAAGGGTTTGCGCACCGATCCTATTGAGGAGCATCGTAACCAGCTTTAACAACTCATTGTCGTCGTCAATTACAAGAATCCGAGGAGATGTCGGTAAAGAGTCGCCCACTGATATCGCCTTTCCTTCCACTACATATCTATAACCAAGACACATTTTGGCTTAAAGCTGCATATCGCGCAAGTGGGCGGAGGTAGCTTATTTTTAGTGTTTGCAATGTTCTAACTTCACACAAATGTAAGTCGGCTTTACTTGCAAAGGCAAAAGGTGGCATGAACCTTCGTGCGGTTATACAATCGAGCCGTTGCGTAGAAAAGGCGGCTCTATGGGAGTCTTCTAGGCTGGAGGGGGGAATCGGCGGCGATGCATGAAGAAGCCCCGGTCAATGTGTTGTTAACCGTAGACTTTTCGGAAGCCGAGCTGCGGCAGTTGGCCGAGGTATCGTCCCGCTTGCAATTTGTCTGCCGTCCAACTCCCAACCTGGTCGATATCGACCTGGCGCTCTGGGACGAGACCGAAGTGCTTTACACGACCTGCGTGCTGCCGGAGCCGGAGGATGTCCCGCGCCTGCGCTGGGTGCAGTTGCACTCGGCCGGCGCAAACCACTTATTCGATCATCCTTTGTTGGGTATACCCGGCATCATGTTTACGACAGCCAGCGGCATCCATGCCGCCGGTGTCGCCGAGTATGTCTTTGCCATGTTCTTGGCGTTTGGGCACCGGCTGCTGCCGATGGTGGAGATGAAGAGTAAAGGCGAATGGCCGCGCGAGGAGGCAGCCTGCAACCGCCTGATTCCCCGGCACGTCGATGTGCCGAACCTTCGCCCGTTTGTGCCGGTCGAATTGCGCGGGACGACGCTGGGCATTGTTGGGTACGGGAGCATCGGGCGTGAGGTCGCGCGGCTGGGGGCGACGTTCGGGATGACGGTGTTGGCGACCAAGCGCGATATGCGCCAGTTGGCCGAACAGGGATACGTCGAACCCGGCGCCGGCGACCCCGAGGCAGTGATTGTGGACCGGCTTTATCCGCCGCAGGCGCTGCACTCGATGCTGCGTGAGTGCGACTTTGTGGCGCTTACCGTGCCGCTGACCGCTGCGACGCGCCATCTGATCGACGAAAAGGCGCTCGCCGCGATGAAGCCGGGCGCCGTGCTGGTCAACGTGTCGGAAGGGAAGGTCATCGACGAGGCGGCCCTGGTCGCTGCGCTGAAGGCCGGCAAGCTGGGCGGGGTTGCGCTGGATGTCTTCGAGCAGGAGCCGCTGCCCTCTGACAGCCCGCTGTGGGATCTGCCTCGGGTTATTTTAAGCCCGCACACGGCGGGTTTCTCGGCGCAGTACAATGTCCGTGCGGCGCGCCTCTTTGCCGAGAACATGCGCCGCTACTTGGCGCGTGAGCCTCTGCTTAACTTGGTGGAGCGCAAGCGCGGGTATTGATCCGCGTTCTAATCGCTTGACGGGGTTGCGTCTGGGGCTATAATAAGGATCGGATTGCTGTGTTTGGTATAGGTAGGATGGCATATGGCCGAAGCCACAGAGCCGCAAATCAAAAAATCGCACAGGCCGCTGGAGGCGTTTTTGCGCCACCAAGCGAAGGCCGCCGAACACGCAGGTAAGGCCGTCTTTAACCTGGTGCCGTGCGAGGCGCGCCGTCACGGTAGGGCGGCGGCCCGTGAGTGTTTGCTGTCGTTCCGCGCCTTGATCGATGGAGTCGTGGACCGGTTGGATGACAAGCCGGCCGGCGTGCGGCCGGCGGCGCGCGAGCCACGCGAGCCGGTGAAGAAAATCAAGGTAGAGGTGGAGTAGCGTCGGGCAGCCGCACAAAAAAGGGCCCATAGCTCAGTGGTCAGAGCGGCCGGCTCATAACCGGTTGGTCCCTGGTTCGAACCCAGGTGGGCCCATCTCTTGACCGTGTGATAACCTCTCCAGACGTTCCCGGTGTCTGGAGAGGTTTTGCTTTTAGCGTGGGAGGGGTGTGTCTTCGTGTAGTGAATACCCAACCGCGCCACCGCATCCCTTCACATCAGCACCGACCCCGCTGCCGCGAGCACCTGCGCCACGCCGATTTCGTGTATACAGGGGTGATACGCCAGGTCGTCGCCCGACCAATCGAGCACGCCGCAAGCGACGCAGGCGAGCGTGCTCTGCAGGACGCTGTGCCGGGCGCTCTCGCCCCATGGGCCGTAGATGATGGGGTCTGCCGGGCCGTAAAGGTGCACGGTGGGCGTGCCGACGCTCACTGCCAGGTGGAGCGGGCCACTGTCCGGCCCCAATACCAGGTCGGCGCGTGCACAGAGCGCCGCCAGTTGCCCAAGCGTCGTATCGTCTACCGCAATGATCGGCTTTTGCGGCGCGGTCATCGCCCGCGCGATGGCGCGCACGGTGTACGCCTCGCGCGCCATGCCGGTCAGCACGATGCGTGCGCCCATGCGCTCGCTCAACGCATCGGCGACCGCCGCCCAGCGCGCCGGCAGCCAGGTCTTATACGCAGAACCGGCGCCGGGGTGGATCACGACCAGCGGGGCGCTTGCATCACAGCAGCCCTGCGCCGCCAGGTAGCTTTCGATATAGGCGCGGTCTTCGTCCAAAACCGGGAACGCAAGCGGCGCTTCGTCGTCGGGGATATGCCCGGTCCAGCGCGCGACGAGATCGAGGTTGCGGCGGACACTGTGCGTTTGCGCCGCGAAGGGACGCTGCTCGGTGAGAAAGGGCCGGACGTCGGGCAGGTCGTAGCCCACGCGGACCGGGATTCCGGCCAGGTAAGCCGCCAGCGCGCCCCACCAGTGGTCGGGCCGCATCACCACGGCCGCCGCCGCGCCTAACTTCCGCAGCCGCTGCGCCGACTGCCACGCCAGCACATAGGGAGAAATCGCCGTGCGCTGGAACTGCCTGCCGCGCGCAAAGCCGGGAAACGGCAGCGTCAATATCCGCGCCAGCCGGCCGGCCTCACCGGGTGGGGGGGTGAGGAAGGGCGCCAGCACGCCCGCCGACCACGGCCCTACCAGTGCGGTGATTTCGGCGCCGGGGAGGGCGCGGCTGAGCGCGCGGATCGCCGGAACGGTGAATAATACGTCCCCCACGTGGTCGGGCCGGATCAGCAAGATCGAATCGGGCCGGGCGGGCGCGGGGGGCGGCGCGACCGGCAGCCTGGAAATCAACGTAAGCAGCCAGCGGCGAATGTGCTGGCGAAGGGTTACACGGTGATGAAACGATGCGATAGCCCGGTTGCGGGCGGCGAGTTCGGCGCGGTCCATCAAACGGCCTCGCCTATCGCGCTGTAGAGTTCAAGAAGCGGCGGCAGGATCACCGACCAATCGTAGCGGCGGCGCACCAGGTCACGCGCCGCCTCCGCCAACCCGGCGCGGCGCGCGGGGTGATCCAGCAGACCGTTCACCGATTCGGCAAAGTCGGCGGGCGTATCGGCGAGCAGGATATCGCGCCCCGCCGTCACGGTGATGCCCTCTGCGCCCAGCGAGGTGCTGACGACCGGCGCGCCGGCCGCCATCGCCTGGAGCACCTTGAAGCGCGTACCGCTGCCCATGCGCAGCGGCGTCACGTAGACCGCCGCCGCGTGCAGGTACGGCTCGACCGCCGGCACCCACCCGGTCAGCGTGACGCCGGGCGCGCCGTAGAGCCGGGTGAGGCGCGCGTGCGGCTTCTGCCCTACGATGACAAAG
>JAFGMM010000411.1 GCA_016927535.1 Anaerolineae bacterium | reverse complement strand
CTCCAGCAGAGCGCCCACCATCTCCGGCGCGAGCAGGGCCGGCGTGCCGCCGCCGAAATAAATCGCCGTGACCGCCTGCCCACCCGCCGCGCTGCGCAGCTCGCGCCGTAGGGCCTGCGTGTAGCGCCGCAGCGCGCCGGGGTGTTGTCCAATCGAATTGAGTGCGCAATAAGCGCATTTTGTCCGGCAAAAAGGAATGTGTAAATAAATTACCAACACTTTTCAGACAGCCAATGATTGCATGGTTACTGGGAGTTAACTATAATACCTCAATAGAGAGAACGTGCAGAATCCGCAGGCAAAGAGATAGCTTATGGTAGATCAAATCGATACGCAGAAGTTCCCAGGGCCTCCATCGCCGGGCGGCGGCTCCGAGAGCGTGTTGCAGACGAACACGGTTTTGCAGAACCGCTACCGCATTACCGGGGTTCTGGGGATGGGCGGCATGGGCGCAGTTTACCAGGCGCGCGACCTTCACTTCCCGAACGTCAAGCGCATGGTGGCGGTCAAAGAGATGCTCAACACCTCCACGAACCCGCAGATCCGCGAGGCGACGCTGCGCAACTTCGAGCGCGAGGCCGACATCCTGGCTTCGCTCACGCACCCGTCGGTGCCCAAAATTTATGACTATTTCAGCATCCGCGACCGCGCCTATTTGGTGATGGAGTACATCAACGGGCGCGACCTGGAAGAGATTATTAACAAGGCAAGCGATTTCATCAAGGTAGAGATTGTCTACCAGTGGGCTATCGACCTGTGCGACGTGTTGAGCTATCTGCACAGCCACGAGCCGGAGCCGATTGTCTTCCGCGACGTCAAACCCTCCAATATCATGATCGACCAGCACCGCCATGTGCGCCTGATCGACTTCGGCATCGCCAAGACCTTCGAGATTGGGCAGAAAGGGACGATGATCGGCACGGAGGGCTACTCGCCGCCCGAACAGTACAAAGGGCAGGCTTCGCCGCAGGGCGATATCTACGCGCTCGGCGCGACCCTGCACCACATCCTGACCCGGCGCGACCCGCGCCTGGAACCGCCGTTCTCGTTCAAAGACCGGCCGATCCGTGACTATAACGGCAACGTAGACCCGGAGTTCGAAGCGGTCATCATGCGGTCGCTCGAATACCGGCCCGAAGACCGCTACCCCAGCGCGATGGCGATGAAGTCGGCGCTCGAACACGTGCGGCCCTCGCCCGATTCGGCGCCGGCGGTCCTGGGGACCGCGCCGATTATGCACAACAGCGCCGGCGCGGTGACGGCGCCGGTGGGCGCGCAGGCTGCCAAGCCCTCGACGGCGTTCTTCCCCTCCGGCGGCAGCGAGGTGATCCCGCTGTGGACCTTCCGCTGCGAGGACGAGATTCGCTCTTCGCCGGCGGTCGTTTATGGCAATCTGTACGTGGGCTGCTACGACAATGGCCTATACTGCATCGGCGCGAATGATGGCAAATTCAAATGGCGCTACGCTACGGAGGGCGGCATCGCGTCGTCGCCGGCGGTCGCCGACGGCGTGGTCTACTTCGGCTCGGATGATTATGCGCTGTACGCGGTCGATGCCCAGCGCGGGCGCATCCTGTGGTCTTTTCACACCGAGGCGCCGGTGCGCTCGTCGCCCCGGGTCGCGCTGGGGCACGTGTTCATCGGTTCGGACGACGGCAACTTGTACGCGATTCGCATCGACGGCGGGCGCCGGGCCTGGGCGATGGAGACCGGCGACCCGGTGCGCTCGACCGCCTATGTCACCGACGATCTTGTGCTGTTCGGCTGCGACAGCGGCGACTTCTACGCCGTGGACCTGTCCGGTAAGCTCAAGTGGCGCTACAAGGCGCGGCGCGGGGTGATATCCTCGCCGGTTGTGCAGGAGAATCTGGTGTTTTTCGGTTCGATGGATTGGCACATCTACGCGATTGCACTCGATACCGGCTGGAACGTCTGGAGCTACCGCACCACCAAGGCGATTGCTTCCTCCCCGGTGCTCGATGACAGCAACGTGTACATCGGTTCGTCGGACGGTTATTTCTACGCGCTGGATTGTAAGACGGGCCGGGATCGTTGGAAGTTCGAGACCGAGGGCCAGATTGCGACTAAGGCGGTGGTTCACCAAAATGCGGTCTACTTCGGCAGCGGCGATGGCTATGTCTACAGCCTGGACACGAAGAGCGGGCAGTTGCGCTGGAAGTTTAAAACCGGCGGCCCGGTTGTGTCCGCGCCGTTCGTACACGAAGGGGTCGTCTATGTGTGTTCGCTGGATCATAATGTCTATGCGCTGACGGCATAGCGGAGCGGGTGGGGGAATAAAGGGTGGACTTCCTGCGTCGCCGGCTTTTTAGGGCGCGATACCGGATCAGGAGGCAGCATTGGCACTAGAGCCTGCTCAGGTCACGAATAATCATACTCTCCAGGCGCCGGTTGATACCTTGCGTTTTGGTCATGGCAGCGATGTGGGTCAGGGCCGCAAGAACAACCAGGACGCCTGCACTGCCTTCGCAGCGACCTACGCGGCTGCGCAAGGCCGGATGAGTTTTGGCCTCTTCGTCGTCGCCGACGGGATGGGCGGGCACATGGACGGTGAGAAGGCCTCCAGCCTGTGCATACGAGTCGTGACCGACCACGTGGTAGAGGCCGCCTATCTCCCCTTATTGACCGGGCAGGACGAAGCGCCCGACCTGATGGAAACGCTCAACGAGGGTGTGCTGGCGTCTAACCTGGCCGTCACCGAGCAGATGCCGAACGGCGGCACGACCGTCACCGCCGCGATTATCTACGGCGGCAAGATCTACATCACCCAGGTCGGCGACAGCCGCGCCTACCTCGTCGAAGGCCGACATATGAAGGCGCTCACGCGCGACCATTCGCTGGTGCAGCGCCTGGTCGAGTTGGAACAACTCACGCCCGAACAGGCCGCCGAACACCCGCACCGGAACATCCTGTACCGCGCCATCGGCCAGTCCGAACATCTGGAACTGGACAATAAGATCATGCCGATGCCCTTTGGCGCGAGACTGCTGCTGTGTTCGGATGGACTCTGGATGGTGGTGCCGGAAGCCGAGATGATGGACATCCTCGCCGCCACGCCCAATTCGCAGGCCGCCTGCGAGAAGTTGATCGCGGCGGCCAATGCCTACGGTGGGCCGGATAACATCACTGCCGTGCTCGTTGATCTGCCCGACTGCCCGGACATCGCGGAGCCTGGCCCAACAACCGACAGGTAAGTTTAATGGCAATCAATCAGCACTTATATACGATATTAGGCGTGCCACCGGACGCCAGCCCGGAGGAGATCAAACGGGCCTATCGTCTCGGCGCGCAGCGCTTCCACCCGGACGCGAACCCGCATCCCGGCGCCGCCATCCAGTTTCGAGAGATCGCAAGCGCCTACGAGACTCTGAGCAACAGCGCGCGCCGCGCCGAGTATGACCGGCAGCGCCGGAGCATCGCCGACCGGCGGCCCTATTTCACCGTCCACGTCACCCCCAGCCGGCGCGTCGTGACTTTGCTCGACGAGCCGCAGGTGCTTTATCTGCTAACCGAGGTCGCGCCCGGACGCCCGGAGACCAAGCCGCGTGAAGTCGTCGTTAACCTGACGCTGATTATCGACCGTTCGACCTCGATGAAGGGCGCGCGCCTAGACCAAGTGAAAGCGGCGGCGCACCACATTATCGACAACCTGAACGAAGCCGATATTATTTCCATCGTGTCCTTTTCCGACCGCGCCGAGGTGGTGGTCAAGGCTACGCCGGTCGGCAGGAGCGAGCGCCTGACTCTCAAAGCCCTGGTCAGCACGATGCAGGCCAACGGCGGCACCGAGATCTTCAAGGGACTCGACCAGGGTTTCCGGGAGATCAAAAAATACTTAAACAAACAACATGTCAATCACATGGTCTTGCTCACCGACGGGCAAACCTACGGCGACGAGGAAGCCTGCTTCGCGCTCGCCGAAAAGTCCACCCAGTTGGGCGTCGCCATCTCCGGGCTGGGGATCGGGCAAGACTGGAACGATGTCTTTCTCGACAAGCTTACCTCGCGCACGGGGGGCACTTCGACTTACATCGACTCGCCCAAGGTCGTGAGGAAGTTCCTGGAGGAGCACGTGCGTAACCTCAGCCAGGCCTACGCCGAGCGGGTGCAGTTTTCGGTCGCGCCCGACGCCGATGTCATCTTGGAGAGCGCGTTCAAAATCACGCCGAGTCCGATGCCGCTGCCGCTGGATGTGCAGCCGATCCCGATCGGCGCGCTCGAATACAACCGCCCGGTCTCGGTCTTGTTGCAGTTCCAACTCCCCAGGCTCACCAGAGACGGCGCGCGCCCGATGGCACGCCTGGATGTCACCGGTGATATCATGGCTGCCGACCTGGAGGATTATAAAGCCATCAACGATGTTGCGATTGAGGTCGCCGCCAACCCGCCCGCCGAATCGCCGCCGCCGTCGATCTTGAATGCGCTGGGCAAGCTCACGCTTTATCGCATGCAAGAAAAAGCCCAGGAGGCGATTGCACGCGGCGATGTGGCCGAGGCCACCCAGAAGCTCAACAACCTGGCGACTCGGCTGCTGGCCGGCGGGCAGGAAGAACTCGCGGCAGCCGCCCGCACCGAGGCGATGCGGGTTTCGCAAACCCACGCCCTCTCGGATGAGGGCAGCAAGATGCTCAAATACGGAACCCGCGCCCTGCTGCTGCCGCCGCCCGAAGAGCCGGCGCAGCAGGGTTGAAGGTTTTTTTGGGGGGGTTAAAATGATTATCTGTCCCCATTGTCAGGCGGAAAACATCGAGGGCACGATCTTTTGCGAGCAATGCGGCAAGAGTCTGCTGGCCGAGTCGGGCGCGAGCGCCGTCTCGACCCAACGATTGGACAAGCCGACCGACGATCTGGGCGCAAAGGCCACCTGGGGCACGGCGCGCTTTGACGAACACGCGACCATCGTGATGCACATCCATGAAGCGCCCTATCCTATCGAGCTTAAACCGGCCCAGGAGACTATCCTGGGGCGCGTCGATTCGGCCAGCGGCGCCCGGCCGCACATCGACCTTACCCCGCACGGCGCGCTTCAGAAAGGGGTGTCGCGCATTCATGCCGCCATCCGGCGCGGCGATGACACGCTCACCCTGGTCGATTTGGGCAGCGTCAACGGCACTTACCTCAACGGCCAGCGCTTGGTCCCCAACCAGCCTAGGGTCCTGCGCGACGGCGACGAGGTGCGCCTGGGCAGCCTCATCTCGCATATCTACTTTAAATAACCGGCTCAAGCTAGGAAAAGAGAAGCTATGCACAGCCTGCTGCTACACATCGCCAACGAAGAACCCATCATGATCGATGTCGAAAAAATGCCAGAGCCGACCGATACCTGCATTGTCGGCATGAACCCGCGCAAACGGGACGGCAAGGAGGTCCATTACATCCTGGCCGAGGTCACGACTGTGATCTTCCCCTGGCATCGCGTCACCTTTGTCGAAGTGATGCCCGGCGAGGAAGAGGAAGAAATCCTCAGCTTCGTGCGCGAATAAAGGTTGGCCCGACGATGAGCCTGAATCCGACTCCTCCCATGCCCAAAGAGCGGAAGCGCATCCTGGTCGTGGACGACGAGCAGCGCATGATCGACTTCATTCGGATGAACCTGGAGCTTGACGGCTTCCAGGTGATCCAGGCGCGCAATGGCCTGATCGCGCTCGAGATGGTCCGCACCCACATCCCCGACCTCGTCCTGCTCGATATCATGATGCCCGAACTGGACGGCTACGAGACGCTGCGGATGCTGCGCGAATTCTCGACCGTACCCGTCATCCTGCTCACGGCCAAAGGCGAAGAAGACGACAAAGTGTACGGCTTGGAACTCGGCGCTGATGACTACGTGACCAAGCCCTTTGGCCCGCGCGAGCTTTCCAGCCGCATCAAGGCCGTGCTCCGCCGCGCCGAGATGCCCTCCACGACGCCCGATCAGGTCATTCTCAAAATCGATGACCGCCTCAGCGTGGATTTCAACCGCCGCGCCGTCATCGTCGATGGCGAGTTGATTAAGCTCCGCCCCACCGAATACCGCCTCCTGTATCATCTAATCGAAAACGCCGGGTGGACCGTGCCTCATGACCAACTCCTGGCGAAGGTGTGGGGCTACGAATACCGCGACGAAACCCATTACGTCCGGCTTTATGTCAACTACCTGCGCGAGAAGATCGAAGAAGACCCCGCTAACCCCAAGTACATCCTTACCGAGCGCGGCGTCGGGTATCGCTTCGTCGATTTCCGTAAAAGCACGCCGGAAGGATAGGGTGAGCCGCCTCCTCGCGACGGCGCCATTGTGTGCGCTTAGAGCTTGAGGTAAACCCGGCGCGCCGGGTTTATTGTTTCGTCTTGCCGGCCGGAGCGGATTTGCCGGGATAGGAAATTCTGCGGTAATATTAATCATGCGCTTTTTGTTCATAGACGATAGCAAACCGCATAGAGGTTTTTTCGCATATCTTCCGTTCGATGCTTAATCCGGCTTTGCGAGTAGTGTTAGTGAACATCGACATAAACGGAGCGAATAAAAACATGACCGCAAACTCGACCTTTCAGCCCCTATCGCGCTACACGATCATAGAAATCCTCGACCGCACCTACCGGATTTATCGCAATAATTTTCTACCTTTTGTCGGGCTGGCGGCGCTCGTGATGATCCCCATCACCATCGTCAATACCCTGGTCACCCAGTCCTACGAGACCTCTCGAACTGCCTCACTCTTCAGCTACCAGGACCCGGATTACGGCTCGACTCTGGGCTACCTGTGCATCATCGGCATCATCCTGCCGGTGTTACAGACTGTGCTGCTCAACGGCCTGCTGACCTATGCCGCGTCTGAAAACCACCTGGGGCGCAAGCTGAGCATCGAGGCGATAGCCGGCGAGGGGGGCGGTCGCCTGGGCCGCCTGGCGCTTGGCCTGTTCCTGTTTTATTTATTGTTGGGCGCCGGGGGTTTTGTACTGTATTTGCTTCTGGGCATCCTGCGCACGATAGGTCTGATACTCTTCATTCCGGGCCTTGCGCTGCTGGTCTATGCGGCGATATGCATTAACGCCTTCCTTGCGCCGGTGCTGATCCTGGAGGACGTGAGCGCGGGGTCGGGCCTGAACCGGGCGTTCGGGCTTGCTAAAGCGCGCTTCTGGAGTGTGTTCGGGCTGATGATCGCCATCTGGCTGATTACGTTTATCATCTCGGTGGCCTTCGCCACTTTTCTGGCGTGGGTGATGCCGCAGTCGGGCTATCAGGATGGCTACACCTGGGCCGACGTCCTGGAAACCGTCGTGACCACGATCATTAACATCTTTCTCGCGCCGGTGCTGCCCGTCGGCTTGACCCTGATGTACTACGATACGCGCGTGCGCCTGGAAGGGCTGGACATCGCGCTCGAAGCGCTCGACATGCCCAACCCGCGCCCGTATGATCTCACGTCGCCGCCGGCGCGAAGCGGCCTGGTAGGGCGCGACTGGCTGAATATGGTTATCTTGGTCGGTGGTGTTATCGTGATCTACCTGCTTTTTGCCGGCGCCATCGCCGCCTACCTGGGGTTTAGTGGTATCTACTGATCGGGTGTTTAAGAAGATTTTGAGACTGCGCTACTTGGTTCTGATCGCTGTTGTGTGTCTGCTGGGCAGCGCGCCGACCGCCGGCGCGCAGGATGCGACTCTGGGCGAAGTCGAGTACTGGGCGCGGCTCCGGGAGACCGGCGGCCTGCTGCAACAGGCGCGCGGCCAATCTGCCGCCGGCCAAGAGACCGTGCTCGCCCAGGTCCGGGGGCTTTGGGCCGGCATCGATGCGGTGCGGCTCGCCGATGCGACGGTCGTCGCGGTGGATATGCGCTGGCTCGCGGGCGAGCTGACGCCCGGCACCCTGGACGATGCGCAGACTCGGCTGCAAGCGCTCTTGCAGTACCACGAGCAGCGCGCTTCCCAGGCGGTGCTCGACGCCGAGGCGCGCCTGAAAGCGCTCAACAAGGTGCAGATCGACTACCCGGAGCCGACCCCAACCGTGACCGCCGAACCGTGGGTCCGGCCTGATTTACCGGGCCGGGGAATCGACCTCTCCCCATCGCCGGGTCTGAGCCAGGTCATCCTGTTCGCGGCGGCGGTGCTGGTGGTCACGGCGGTGCTGGTGAGCCTGGCGCGCGGGCTGCGAATCCAGCGCGCCGGCGTCGGCGCAGAGGCCGGCGATGCGGACAACGCCCCAACCACCTCCGAAGCGGCGCGCGAGCGCGCGGCCTCGTCGGAGACCGTGCGCGATTACCGCGCCGCCATCCGCTATCTCTACCTGTCGAGCCTGCTGCTGCTGGACGAGCGCGGCGTGATTCGCTACGACCCCACGCTGACCAACCGCGAACATTTGCAGCAGGCGGCCGGCTCGCCCCGGCTGGCCGATCTCCTGCGCCCGGTGGTCAGCACCTTCGACTATGTGTGGTATGGCTTCGCGCCCGCCGACGCGAAGCTGTACGAGGAGTTTAGCCGCAGCGTGGACCGGCTGAGGCAGTTGGCGCCATGAAAGATATCCGGTGGTTCGCCGGCGCGCTGGCGCTGCTTGGGGTCTTCGCCGTGATATCGGCGCTGACCGGGCCGCTGCCGGCCGCGCCGCCGCTCAGTGTGCGCGGGGCCGGCCCGGACGGCGCGCTGGTGCTGTGGCGCTGGCTGGAGCAGAGCGGCTACCCGGTGCGCCAGGTGCTCTCCGATCCCATCCGCCCGGAGGGGGTCGATGTGCTGTTCGTCCTGTCCCCGCTCACGCCGTACAGCCGGCAGGAGGCCGAGCGCGTGCGCGATTGGGTGCGCGCCGGGAATACGCTCGTCGTCGCGGGGATGCCGTTCATGGTGAACGACCTGCTGGAGCCGTATGGCGTGTCGGTCGCGTATTTCACGGGCGGCGTCGAGCCGTACACGCCGGCCGCGCCGACGCTCGTCGCGCCGCCTTTCGATGCGGTGTACCTCGGCGCGCAGTACAAAGTCGTCACCGACCGCGCCGACGCGGTGGTGCACCTCGCCGCCGCGAGCGCGCCCGTGCTCGTCTCGTTCAACGAGGAGCGCGGCACGGTGTGGGTGCTCGGCGGCGGCTACCCGTTCAGCAATCGCGGGCTGCGCGACCCCGCCAGCGCGCGCCTGGTTTTGAATCTCCTGGCGGGCGCGGCGGAAGATGCGCGCATCGGTTTCGACGAGGCGCGGCACGGCTTCAGCGGCGCGCCGGCCAGCCTGTTCGACTGGTTCGTCGGGACCGCGCCGGGCTGGGGCATCCTGGCGGCGGTGGCGCTCACGATGGGTTACCTGGCGCTGCGCGGTCGCCGCTTTGGGCGCGCGCTGCCGCTGCCGGAAAGCCGCGTGCGCCGCGAGCCGGTCGAGTACATCCAGGCGATGGCGAATCTGTTCCGGCGGTCGGGCCAGCGCAAAGCGATGCTCGACCACTACGGGCGCCAACTGCGCCGCCGCCTCTCGGAGCGCTACGCGCTCGACCCGCGCCTGAGCGACGCCGGCCTGGTCCAGGCGGTGGCGCGGCGCGATCCGGCTGCCGACGCCGCCGAACTGGGCCGCCTGCTGAAGCGTCTGTCGAGCGGGCGCGCCGGCGAGTACGAGTTGGTCGGCATTGCGTTAGAAGTGGATAGCTGGTTGAGGAAACTAAATTGACCGAATTGACCCATTCAAACACAATCCCAGAACCGCCGCCTAACCGTATGCTCCAGTTGCAGAACCTCACGCAGCAGCTCCGGCAGGAGGCCGCGCGCGTGCTGGTGGGGCAGGACGCAGCGATAGAACTGCTCATCGTGGCGCTGCTGGCGCGCGGGCACATTTTGCTGGAGGGTGTGCCGGGCACCGCGAAGACGCTCATGGCGAAGACACTGGCGCACCTGGTGCAGGCCCAGTACGGGCGCATCCAGTTCACGCCTGACCTGATGCCCTCCGACGTGGTAGGTACGGTGGTCTTCGATATCCAGTCGAGCCGGTTCAACCTGCATCGCGGCCCGGTCTTCGTGCAGATTTTGCTCGCCGACGAGATCAACCGCGCGCCCGCCAAGACACAGGCCGCCCTGCTCGAAGCGATGGAGGAGCGCCAGGTCAGCATCGAGGGCGACACGCAGCCGCTCCCGGAGCCGTTCATGGTCATCGCCACGCAGAACCCGGTCGAGATGGACGGCACTTACCCGCTGCCCGAAGCGCAGCTTGACCGCTTCCTGTTCAAGGTCAAGATCGACTACCTGCCGCACGCGCAGGAGGTGGAGGTGCTGCGGCGCTACCACGGCGGTTTCGACGCGCACAACCTGGTCGCTACCGGCCTGAAGCCCGTCCTCACGCCCGCGCACCTGGAGCAGATTCGCCGGTTGGTGCAGGCGGTGCGCGTGGAAGATGGCATCCTGGACTACATCGCCGCCATCGGCGAGGCCACGCGCACCAGCCCAGACCTGGCGCTCGGCGCGAGCACGCGCGCGGGTGTGGCGCTGCTGATCGCGTCGAAGACTTACGCGGCGCTGCACGGGCGCGATTACGTAACACCCGACGACGTAAAGTACCTGACGCCGCCGGTGATGCGCCACCGCGTCCATCTGCGCCCGGAGGCCGAGATCGAAGGGCTGGACCCGGACGCGGTGTTCCGCCGCCTCCTGGCGCAGCTGCCCGTGCCGCGCTAGCTCACGACTTTATGGACAACCAAATTCGAGATGGCATGATCGCTTTTTTTACCTCACCCCCCGACCCCCTCTCCACAGCGTGGAGAGGGGGAGAAGACCGCGATGCAGCGCTTCTGGTCTCCCCTCGCCATGTTATGGAGAGGGGGCTAGGGGGTGAGGCGCCGATTCGTTTTGCTTTATCCATTGGTCGTGGGGACTGTAGCAAAAAAGCAAAAACATGTTCACCTCACGCTTTTACCGGCTCGCGTTGATCTGCCCGGCGATGCTGATGGCGGGCGAGTGGCTGCCCTTCCTGACGCCTCTCGCGCTGGTGTACGGCGCCGGCCTGCTCCTGCTGGCCTTCATGGACCGGCGGCGCGCCGGCCCGCTTGAGCAGTTTCGCATCGTGCGCGCGCACGACGCGAAGCTGTCTTTAGGCGCGCCCAACCGCATCGCCGTTCACATTGCCTCGCGTGCGCCGCGCCCGGTTCACGTCGCCGTCCGCGATGAACCGCCTGTATTATTCGCCGGCATAGAAACTGCCGGGCGCGCCGGCGTAGTCGCCCCGCGCGAGACGATTACGCTCGACTACCACGTGCGCCCGCTCAAGCGCGGCGATTTCGCGTTCGGCGATATCAATCTGCGCTGGGCCGGCCCGCTGAACTTCTACGTGCGGCAGGGCGTGGTCAAGGCAGGCGAGTCGGTGAAGGTGTACCCGAACCTGCACGAGATCCGCAAGTATGATCTGCTGGTGCGGCGCGACCAGCTTGCCGAGATGGGCTTCCGCAACGTGCGGCTGCGCGGCGAAGGCACCACCTTCGAGAGCCTGCGCGATTACACACCCGACGACCCGTACCGCATTATCAACTGGAAGGCCACCGCGCGGCGCGGCAAGCCCATCAGCACCGACTACGAGCCGGAGCGCAGCCAGCGCGTGATGGCGCTGGTCGATGTCGGGCGTATGATGCACAGCCCCATCCGCGTCCACGAGCCGGACGGCGCGGTGTGGGATATGGCGAAGGTCGATTTTGTGATTAACAGCGTGCTGCTGTTCGGCTACGTGGCGACGCTGAAGGGCGACCAGGTGGGGCTGCTGGTCTTCGCCGACCAGGTGCAGCAGTACATCGCACCGGCCGCCGGGCGCGCGCACTTCCAGAAGCTCCTGGAGGCGATGTATGCGCTGGGCAGCCAGCCGGTCGAACCGGATTACGGGCGCGCGCTGAACTACCTGCGCGCCCACAACCAGAAGCGCTCGCTGGTCGTCCTGTTCACCGACCTGAGCGGTTCGCGCGCCGCCGAGGCGCTGATGACGCACGTGCCGCCGCTCGCGCCGCGCCATGTGCCGCTCGTGGTCACGATCCGCGACCCCGTGCTCGACCAGGAGGCGGACCAGCGCCCCGACAATTCGGACGCGGTGTACCGCCGCGCCATCGCCGAGCAGTTGATCGACGAGCGGCGGCTGCTGCTGCAAAACTTACAGCAGCGCGGCGTGCTCACGCTGGACGCGGGCGCGGAACACCTGACGATGGCGGTTGTGAACCGGTACTTGCAGCTTAAGGCGCGGATGTTTATGTAACGATGCTGTTGGCGAACTCGCTCCCCCTCTCCCCCTACCCCCCTCTCCCACAAGGGGCGAGGGGGAATCAGAGCCGCCGCGCAGCG
>JAFGMM010000410.1 GCA_016927535.1 Anaerolineae bacterium | reverse complement strand
CCCTCGCCCCTCGTGGGAGAGGGGTTTGGGGAGAGGGGGAACAGGCGCACAAACGGTCAAAATTCTTAAGTTGATGTGCATGGGGGGGGACCGAACCTCACCCCCCAACCCTCTCTCTATACAATGGAGAGGGGGGACAGAACCTCACCCCCCGCCCCCTCCCCACACGTGGGGAGGGGGAGCCGGAGGCGCGCGACGGTCTGGAAGTCCCCCTCGCCACACTGTGGCGAGGGGGATGCTTCGCAAGGGGGTGAGGTAAACAATCTGCCGACTTTGCACAAGCTCTGCCCCGAACCCCCGCAAATTGTTGCGCTTTCCGGCAAGGCAGATATATATTATGAAAATCACCTATTTGAACCCAATTCGAGGAGAAGATAAGATGAAGCGTCTACTTAGTCTTTTGAGCATCCTGGTCATCGCCGGCACGGCCGGCATGACCGCCGTGGCTCAGGATGAGGACATCAGCGGCACGCTCACCATCGAAAGCTGGCGCAACGACGACCTTGTGATTTGGGAGGATGTCATCATCCCGGCCTTCAACGCGCATTACCCGAACATCGAAGTTGTTTTTGCGCCCGTCGGCGACCCGGCCCAGTACAACGCGGCGCTGCAAGCTAAGTTGGAAGGCGGCACCGCCGGCGACCTGATTACCTGCCGCCCGTTCGATCTCTCGCTCCAGCACTTCCAGGATGGCTACCTGGTCTCGCTCAACGACCTGCCCGGCATGGCGAGCTTCAGCGATGTCGCCAAGAGCGCCTGGGTTACGGATGACGGCTCGGACGTGTTCTGTGTGCCGATGGCCTCGGTGATTCACGGCTTCCTCTACAACACCGAAATCTTCGCGGAACTGGGCCTCGAAGAGCCGGCGACCGAAGCCGAGTTTCTCGCCCTGCTGCAAGCGATCAAGGACGACGGCACTTACGTACCGCTGGCAATGGGCACCAATGACCAATGGGAAGCCGCTACGATGGGCTACCAGAATATCGGCCCCAACTACTGGAAGGGCGAGGAAGGGCGCTTGGGCCTGATTGATGGGACCGTCAAGTACAACGAGGACGGTTTCCTTGCGGCTTTCGAAGCGCTGGCGCGCTGGATACCTTTCCTGCCGGAGGGCTACCAGGCCAACACCTACCCCGACTCGCAAAACCTGTTTACGCTCGGCATGGCCGCCGTCTACCCGACCGGCTCCTGGGACGTGGGCGTGTTCAACCCGCTGGTTGACTTCGAGATGGGCGCGTTCAAGCCGCCGCTCCCGGAAGGCGCGGAGCAGTGCTACATCAGCGACCACACCGATATCGCCATGGGCCTCAACGCCGCCAGCCCCAACCGGGAGGCCGCTTTGAAATTCTTGGAGTGGATGACCACGCAAGAATTCGCCGAACTGTACACCAACCAACTGCCCGGTTTCTTTACGCTCTCCAGCCACGAGATCGAAGTCGAAGACCCGGTGGCCGCCGAATTCTTGAGCTGGCGCGGTGAGTGCGAATCGACCATCCGCTCGGCCTACCAGATTCTCTCGCGCGGCGAGCCGAACAACGAGCTTGATCTGTGGCAGATGAGCGCCAACGTGCTCAACGGCGCCATGACGCCGCAGGAGGCCGCCGACAAGGTTCAAGAAGGGCTTGAAGCCTGGTACGAGCCGCAGCAGCCGGAATAAAGCCTAAACGTAACCGTCCCTTGTGCGTTGAAAGGTACGGTGGTGGCGACTCTTTGACCGATAACCTCATTTCCGATTCCCCCTCGCCATGTCATGGAGAGGGGGTTAGGGGGTGAGGTAAACCAAGTCAACGTATCGCCACTACCTTTTCTCCTCACTTCACATTCAAGACAATGGATTTGCACATGAAAGCAATCTGGGAGCGCAGGCATATTTTCGTCTTCCTTGCGCCGGCCGTCATCGTCTACACCGTGTTCATGATCTACCCCCTGTTCGACTCACTCCGGCTGAGTTTTTACGCGCCCGGCGAACAAGGCGAGGTTTTCGTGGGCCTGAACAACTACAAGACCCTGCTCACCGCCGACCTGTGGGCGCCCCGTCTCCAGGGAGCGATCAAGAACAATCTCGTTTTCTTCCTGATTCACATGTTTGTGCAAAACCCCATCGGCCTCCTCCTGGCGACCTTGCTAAGCTCACAAATTGTCCGGGGGCGGGTCATCTTCCGCTCGCTCATTTTCACGCCGACGGTGCTGTCGTTTGTGCTCGTCGGGTTCATCTGGCGGCTGATTCTCAGCCCGATCTGGGGGATTTCCGGCGACCTGCTGGCGATTGTCGGGATCGAAAACCAGCCGTGGTTGGGCCTGGAGGCGACCGCGCTGCCGGTGTTGTCGCTGGTTTCCGTCTGGCAGTTCGTCGGCATCCCCATGATGCTCTTTCTGGCGGCGCTCATCAGCATCCCGGATGAACTGATCGAAGCGTCGCGCGTGGACGGGGCGAGCGCCTGGCATGTGTTCTGGCGCATCAAGTTCCCGCTCATCCTGCCGACCGTGGGCATCGTCAGCGTTCTGACCTTTGTCGGCAATTTCAATGCGTTCGACCTGGTTTATGCGACAGAATCGGAGCTTGCCGGCCCAAACTTCTCGACCGATTTGCTGGGGACGTTTTTCTACCGGACGTTCTTCGGCGTCCAACTCCAGCCCGGCAACCCCACGATGGGCGCGACCATCGCGGCGGTGATGTTTCTCATCATTCTCACCGGGGTATTGATCTATATGTTCGGGTGGCAGCGCCGCCTGTTGAAACTGGAAATCGAATTATAGGGGGCACGGATGGGCGGAAAATCCTATCGACTCGGCTACTGGCTGCAATTTCTCGTCTCCCATGCGGTGCTCCTGGTCTACACGTTCATCGCCATGTTTCCTGTGTTCCTGGTAGCGATCAACTCCTTCAAGAGCCGCCGGGCGATTTTCAAGACGCCCTACACCCTCCCCAACGCCGAGAATTGGGACCCGGTCGGCTACGAGACCGTTTTCAAGCGCGCCAACTTCGACTCGTACTTCCTGAACAGCATCGTCGTAACCGTCGGCGCGCTGGCGCTGATTTTGCTCTTCGGCACGATGGCCGCCCACGCTCTGGCCGAGTACCGCTTCCCCGGCAATCTTCTATTGGGGTTATATCTGTCATTGGGGATTATGATTCCGATTCGCCTGGGAACGGTCAGCCTGCTGCGGCTGATCGTTAACCTGAAGCTGATTAACACACTGACCGCGCTTATCCTGGTGTATACCGCTTCGGGGCTGCCGCTGACGATCTTTATCCTACAGCAGTTCATGCGGCAGGTGCCCCGTGACCTCAAAGACGCGGCGCGCGTGGACGGGGCGAGCGAGTATCGTATTTACCTGATGATTTTGCCGCTGGTGCGCCCGGCCATCGGCACGGTGATGATCTTCAACATGATCCCGATCTGGAACGATCTATGGTTCCCGCTCATCCTGGCCTCCAGCGAGGCGACCAAAACCGTCACGCTGGGCGCGCAAATCTTCTTGGGGCAGTTCGTCCAAGACTGGAACGCCGTACTGGCGTCGCTGGCGCTGGCGGCGATCCCGGTCGTTATCTTGTATTTGCTCTTTTCGCGCCAGCTTATTCGCGGCTTGACCGCCGGCGCGGTGAAGTAGCCTATGCCGTTTTGGTATTGACGCCTCAAACGGGATATGATGCACGGTGAACCGGGGACGATATCTTGAGCGCGGCCCGTGCAAGACATATTTCTCCTGACCAAACTCTACATCCCGCCGGCCCATCCGGGCGCAGTCGAGCGCCCGCGCCTTTTCGCGCGTCTGGATGCCGGGATGGCGTGCAAACTGACGCTCCTCTCCGCGCCGGCCGGCGCCGGCAAAACCACGCTCATCAGCGCGTGGCTCCGCCGGAGCGGTGCGCCGGCGGCCTGGCTTTCTCTGGACGAGCGCGACAATGACTTCGCCCGCTTCCTGACCTACCTCGTCGCCGCGATCCAAACCCGCGCGCCCGGCGCCGGCGCGGACGCCCTCACCCTGGCGCCGCTGCACACCCCCCGGCCCGCCCCGGTCGAGACGGCGCTGAGCGTGTTGGTCAACGACCTGGCCGGCTTCGCGTCGCCTATCGTCCTGGTGTTGGACGATTACCACGTCATCCAGGCGCAAGCCGTTCACGCCGCGCTCGCCTTCCTGCTCGACCACATGCCGCCGCAAATGCATCTATACCTCGCCACCCGCGCCGACCCGCCCCTACCGCTGGCGCGGCTGCGCGGGCGCGCCCAGTTGGTCGAAGTGCGCGCCGCCGACCTGCGCTTTAACCAGGAAGAAACGGCGGCCTTTCTCAACCGCACGATGGGGCTGGATTTGACGCGCGAAGCTGCCGCATCGCTCGAAGCGCGCACCGAGGGATGGGCGGCCGGCTTGCAGATGGCGGCGCTGTCGATGCAGGGCCGGGCCGATGTGGACGATTTTATCGAGGCGTTCGGGGGCAGTCACCGCTACATTGCCGACTATCTGACCGATGAGGTGCTGCGCCGGCAGCCGGAAGCGACCCGGAATTTCCTGCTCAAGACCGCCATCCTTGACCGGCTGACCGGCGCGTTGTGCGATGCGGTGTGCGAGACGCCGCCAGGCGAAGGCCGGCGTATGCTCCAGTCCCTCGCGGACGCCAATCTCTTTGTGATCGCGCTGGACGACGAGCGGCGCTGGTATCGCTACCACCGGCTCTTTGCCGACCTGCTGCGCCAGCGTCTCGGCCAAACCCATCCCAACATCATCCCCGGCTTGCACCGGCGCGCCAGCGTTTGGTATGAACAGCACGGATTGATGACCGAAGCCATCGAACACGCCTTCGCTGCGCACGACGGCGCGCGCGCGGGGCGGCTGGTCGCGCAGGCCGCCGAGCCGGCGTTGATGCGCGGCGAGAATGCTGCGTTTCTGAGTTGGACCGAGCGGCTGCCCGAAAACGCGGTACACGCACATCCCGCGCTGTACGCTTACCGGGCGTGGGCGCTGGTGCTCGCGGGTAGCCCGTTGGAAACGGTCGAAGCGCAGTTAGCGCAGGTCGAACAGGGCACGGAGGCGCTGCGCGCGTTCGTCGCGGTTTCGCGCGGGCGAGCGACAGAAGCGCTGGACCTGGCGCGGCGGGCGCTGGAATCGCTGCCCGGAGATGCGCGGTTTCTGCGCAGCGTCGCCGCTTGGAGCCTGGGACTCGCGCACTGCCTGGGCGGTGACATGGCAGCCGGCCGGCAGGCTTTAGAGCAGGCGGCGCAGCACAGCCGGGGCAACGTGATGATGAGCGTGATGACGCTCGCCAACCTCGGCGAGCTGTCGGCGCGGCAGGGGCAGCTTCACCGGGCGCAGGCGCTTTACCGGCAGGCGCTCGAACTGGCCGTGGGCCGGCAAGGGCAGCGATTGCCCATTGCTTGCTACGCCCTGACGGGCCTGGGTGAACTGTGGCGCGAGTGGAACGACCTGGAAGCCGCCGAGCGCTGCGTTGTCGAAGGGCTGGAGCGGGCCGCCGGTTGGGGCGAAACCGGCGCGCTGGATGGCTACCTCACGTTGGCGCGCATCCGGCAGGCGCAGGGCGATACGGCCGGCGCGCAGGAAGCGCTGCAACGCGCGCGCCGGGTCGCCGTGCAGTTCGACGCGACGCAGATCGACGATCTCCTCGTCGCGTATCACCAGGCGCGGCTCTGGCTGGCGCAGGGGAATCTCGATGCGGTGCAGCGCTGGCTCGACGAACCCGCCGCGCCGGCCGTCCAAAGCTACAAGGACCGGGTGCGGGCGCGGCTGCTGCTGGCGCAGGGGCAGCGCTGCGCCGCGCAAGCGACCATCGATGCTATCCTGCCGGATGTCGAGCGATACAGTACCCGCATTGAGCTTCACTTAGTCAAAGCGTTGGCGCTGCACGAGCAGCACGACCTTGACGGCGCGCTGCACGAACTGGGATGCGCGCTTGCACTGGGTGAGCCGGACGGCTACGCGCGCGTGTTTCTCGACGAGGGCGAACCACTGGCGCGCCTGCTCTACGAAGCGGCGCGGCGCGGCGCGGCGTATGCCGGGCGGCTGCTGGCGATGTTCCCCGCCGGTACAAACTCGCCGCCCGAAATGGTCGAGCCGCTGAGCGAGCGCGAGATCGAAGTGCTGCGCCTGGTCGCGGCGGGCCTCACCAACCGGGAGATTGCGGGGCGGCTGGTCGTTTCGCCGAACACGGTCAAAAAGCACACCATCAACATCTACAGCAAACTCAATGCCAGCAATCGCACGCAGGCGGTCGAAAAGGCGCGCGCGTTCGGCATCCTCTGAATTCGACAGATCACAAACTTGTTTTACCTCACCCCCACGCGCTAACGCGCAGCCCCTCGCCACACGGTGGAGAGGGGGAGAACCGCACAACTCGGCGGCTCCGGTCCCCCTCTCCATGCCATGGAGAGGGGCTGCGCGTTAGCGCGTGGGGGTGAGGTAAGCGAATGATCCATCAATACTCCATCTGGATACTCCCGGCCGCCGCTTTCCGGCTTATGCTGGTTCTAAAGCGCCGGTTTAGGAGCGTTGGCACCGTGTCTTACACAAGCTACCAGATCAAAGTAAAAGGTTGGCTCGATGTGCGTTGGGCGGATTGGTTCGACGGGATGCGCATGCATCACGAAAATGGCCCCGTGACCGTGCTCACCGGCGCGGTGCCCGACCAGGTCGCGCTGCGCGGGTATCTCTGCAAGCTCTGGGACCTGGGGCTGGCGTTGATTTCGGTCAATCCACTGCCGGAAAGTGAGGTTCAGGATGTATAACCCGGTTCGACCCTTTACAGAATTAGACGCCGGACAGCAGGCGCGCGCCGGCGGCAAGGGCGGCACGCTGGCCCGGCTTTACCAAGCCGGCTACCCGGTGCCGGACGGCTTCGTGATCTTGCCGGACGCCTTCGACGGCGACGCGCTCAAGCCGGAGGCACGGCGCCCGGTCGAGGCGCAGCTTGCGCGGCTCCGGCGCGGCGGGTATACCGCGTTTGCGGTGCGCTCTTCCGCGTTGAGCGAAGACTCGGCGCAGGCGTCGTTTGGCGGGCAGTTCGAGACCGTGCTGGATGTGCGCACCGACGCCGAGGTCCGCGACGCCATCGCCACGGTGCAGCGGTCGCGGCACAGTGCGCGCGTGCAGGCGTACAGCCGGGCGAAGGGCCTTGAGCTTGAGCACGAGGTTGCGGTGGTGGTGCAGCGCCTCGTCCCGGCGGAGTTGGCCGGCGTGCTGTTCACGGCGGACCCGGTGAGCGGCGACCGCACCAAGATGAGGGGAAACTTTGTCCACGGTCTGGGCGAGCAGCTTGTCTCCGGCGAAGCCGACGCCGACGAATTCATGTTGGCGCGGCCCGGCGGCGCCTACACCGGCCCGGATGATCTCAAAGCCTTGGCTCAGAGGCTCTATAGGTTGGGCGAGCGTCTTGAGAAAGCCTTGGGCTATCCACAGGATATCGAATGGGCGGTCGCCGGCGGCAAGCTTTACCTGCTCCAATCACGGCCCATCACCACGCTGGTCGCGCACGACCCCGCCACCGGCGAGTGGAACGACAGCCTGGGGGGGGATTATCTCTGGAGCAACCAATCCACCGGCGAAATCTTCACCGAAGTGATGACGCCCGGCACGCGCTCGGTGTGGAAGATCGTGTTCGACCGGCTCGGCACAAAAGACCTGCCCGGCGTCGGCATTATCGGCGGGCGGCCCTACATGAACGTCAGCTTTCTGTATTCATTCCTCAAGACGTTCATGCGCAGCCACGACAAGACCCTGCGCTTCGTCCAGGCGCGGCTCAACATCAACATCCCCGAAGGGATGCGCGTGCCGGAAGCGCCGATGTCGCTCAAGACGCTGGTCTTTGGTATCCTGCTGCCGCAGATCAAATTGGAATGGGGCAAGGCGCGGCTCGAGCGGCGGCGCGCGGAGGTCGTCGGTTCGGCGGCGGAGCGGTGCCGCCGGCTGCGCGCGCACATCGAGCCGGCCGGCGCGCCGGCGTTGATCGCTTTGTGGCGCGGCGAACTCAAGCCGCTGTTTACCGACCTGTTCGCCCTGCAAGACGCCTCGAACGAGCAGGTCTCGCAGCGCACCGACACACTCCAGAAAGAGCTGACGGCGCTGGTCGGTGAAGCCGACGCCAACGCGCTCTTGGCAAGCACTGGCACGGGCGAGCTTGCCAGCCTCGGCCCGCTGGTCGGGCTTACGCAGGTGGCGCGCGGTGAGATGACGCGCGAGACATACATCGCGCAGTACGGGCACCGGGGGCCATACGAGAATTATTTATACATCCCGCGTCCGGTGGAAGACCCCGGCTGGCTCGACGCGCAGTTGCGCGACTTGGCCGAGTCGCCGGTCGATGTGAACGAACTGCTGGCAAAGCGGCGCGCGAAATTCGAGACGGCGTGGCGGCGCTTGCAGGCGCGCTACCCGCAGAAAGCCGGGTCGATCAAGCGCAAGATCGACGGGTTGGTCGAGGCGTCGCACGAGCGCGAGGCGGTGCGCGCCGAACTGACGCGCGTGCTGGACGTGATCCGCGCGTGGTTCTTGCGCGCCGGCGCGCTTACGGGGGTGGGCGATGAGGTCTTTTTCTTGACCTACCCGGAGCTAATCGACGCGCTCACCGGCGACGACTCGGCATTGATCTATATTCCGGCGCGCCGCAAGACGCACCAAAAGTACCAAGAATTGCCGCCCTACCCGGCGCTGATCCGGGGCCGCTTCGACCCGCTCCAGTGGGCAAAAGACCCCGACCGCCGGAGCGATGTCTTCGACGCGCACGCCCCGGTCGATATCCCGGACACGGACGCCATCAAGGGCTATCCGGGTTCCGCCGGGCGTGCGGAGGGCGTGGTGCGCCGCATCGACCGCGCGGAGCAGGGCGACCAAATCCGGCCCGGCGAAATCCTGGTCACGGCGACGACCAACGTCGGTTGGACGCCGCTTTTCCCGCGCATCGCGGCGGTCGTGACCGATATCGGCGCGCCGCTCTCGCACGCGGCGATCATCGCGCGCGAACTGGGCATCCCGGCGGTGGTGGGCTGCGGTAACGCTACGATGAAGCTCCAAACCGGCGACCGGGTGCGGGTCGATGGCGGGCGAGGGATCGTCGAGATACTGACATAAAAAGCGGAGATGGTGGTGACATGTTGACTGATGACCTGGTTTACCTCACCCCCACGCGCTGGCGCGCAGCCCCTCTCCATAACATGGAGAGGGGGAATCAGAGCCGCCGAATCGCGGGTTTCTCCCCCTCTCCACCGTGTGGAGAGGGGACCGGGGGATGAGGTTATCAGTCAAAGAGCCGCCACTACCAAAGACTAAAAGGATGAAGGATGAAAACGTTCAAAGGGAAGGTCGCGGTGGTAACCGGCGCCGCCAACGGCATTGGCCGGGGCATTGCAGAAAGATGCGTCGAAGAAGCCATGAAGGTCGTTTTGGCCGACATCGACCAGGCGGCGCTGGTCGCCGCCGAGCGGGAATTGCGCGCGGCGGGCGGCGCGGTGCTCGCCGTTAAGGCCGATGTCACGCAAATCGAGGACGTTCGAGCGCTGGCGCAAACGGCGCTGGATACGTTCGGGAAGGTTCACCTGCTATGCAACAATGCCGGGCTGAGCACCTATAAACGGTCATGGCAGATGACGCTCGCCGACTGGGAGTGGGTGATAGGCGTCAACTTATGGGGCGTCATCTACGGGATCAATGTCTTTCTGCCGGTCATGCTCGAACAGGGTGAGGATGCTCACATCGTGAATACCTCCTCCGAAGCCGGGATCATCGGCGGGCGCCGTAATATGGCCGGATACTACGCGACCAAATCGGCGGTCATTGCCTTGTCCGAGTCTTTGTATCACGAACTGTCCGAGACGACGCCCCGGATACACGTTTCGGTTCTCATTCCGGGGCTGGTGCGCTCGAACGCATGGGACCCGAACCGCTACCGTCCCGCGCGGCTGCAAGACGAAAACAACGTGACTCAAGACTACGAGGAGTTTAAGCGCAAATCGCGCCGGCTCTTTGAGTCTGACCAGGCGATGGATACCGGGCAGGCAGTCGATGTTCTGTTCAAAGGCATCCGGGAAGATAAACTCTACATACGGACTCATCCTGGGACGAAGGACGATATCGTGAGGGCGCGCATTGACGATTTGCTCGGAGGCGATAACCCGGTTGATCGCATCCCCGCATACCGGGATAAAGTGATGAAATAAGCGCCCTGCGCTTTTCCTGCGGGCCAGACCAGTCAGGCTGCCGTCCACGACAGCGCTAACTCACGCTTGCGCCGGCGAGTCAGGGCTGCTCTGGCCCGGCGACCGGCTCGCGCACACACCGGAACCCCACATCTTCGAAGACATCCCCGGTATGCCATGTGCCACGGCTGGCATCTATGCGAATCTGCTCTAGACGGGTGCTGTTAAACGACCCGCCCAGTATTTCTTGCGAATCCGTCCACTCCGACACATTACCCGCCATGTCGTAGACGCCGGACGGTCTTACGTCTTGTTCATTTGAACCGACCGGTCGCTCATAAGTCGGAGCGAAAAACTCGTCCGGTGCCGGTGGATCATTGTCGCCCCAGGGATAGATCATCATACGCTGTTCATCCGAGTCCCAACCGGCGGCCCTGCGCCACTCCTCTACCGTTGGTAATCGTTCGCCATACTGATAGCAAAATTCGTGCGCGCCGGTCCAGGTAACGAATACAACGGGGTCATCAGCCCTCGTGCTATCCGTCAGACCCCACGTGTTGGAGCCTCGTCGTTTGATACAGCTATCGAAACCTGGGTCTGGGTCTATGTAGAGGTCATCACTTGCGGAGCTGTCATCTCTTCCTACCAAGTTAAGGAAGTCAACGAACTGTGCACAAGTGACCTCGTATTTGTAAATCTGGAACGGCTTTTCGCCGTTTGGCCCTTCAGGAACATCGACATATTCCGCATTAGAACTCGGCACTGTGGTCGGCGACGGTGTGATCGGTGTGATCGGCGTGTCGGTCGGTGTGATCGGCGTGTCGGTCGGTGTGATCGGTGTGTCGGTCGGTGTGATCGGCGTGTCGGTCGGTGTGATCGGTGTGTCGGTCGGCGTGGGCGTGAGCGTTGGTGTATACGTCCATGTATTTGTAGGTGCGCTGGTAGGCGTTGGCGTCGGTGTATTTGTGTTGGTCGGTACGTCGGTGGGCGTCGGTGTGCTGGTCGGCGTCTCCGTCGGCGTGTCGCTGGGCGTCGGTGTG
>JAFGMM010000409.1 GCA_016927535.1 Anaerolineae bacterium | reverse complement strand
CCAGCCGCCGGGCACTTGGCGCGGGTCGCCGTCGATGGCCGTGAGGTAGCGCGCCCAGTACGGCTTGCTCGCCGGCGAAACCGGCGCATACGAGAAGCCATCCTGCCCGATGATCTCGGTCGTGACGCCCTGCCGGATTTTCACCTCGTGGCGCGGGTCGATGAGAAGCATCAGGTCCGAGTGGGCGTGCGCATCGATGAAGCCGGGGCAGACCACACGCCCGCCCGCGTCGATGGTCCGCGCCGCCCCGGCATGCGCAAGCGCGCCTATCGCCGCGATGCGGTCACCGGTGATGCCCAGGTCGGCGCGGTAGGGCGGGTTGCCGCCGCCGTCGATGATGCGCGCGTGGGTGATGAGAAGGTCGAACATATCGAGTCGCTCCCTGCAAGACCGGTTTGCAATGCGTCCCTATGCTACCCGAGTAAAACCAAACATGGCAAATGACACCTGTTCTTTGTGACTTCATTCTGATACAATGAACTCAGACACTTTTTTAGACAGTTTATTGGACAAAAAGGCGGTCAATCATGCGGACGTACGAGCAGACACATCCATGGATAAAATTTGCGCCGTTCGATACGCATCATATCGACTACGAGACCTGGATGCTCCTGGGACAGGCACAGGCCAAGTGCGAACAGATCGCCGGCGCGCCGCTGCTGCCCGACGTGCAACAGGATTTGCACCAGGTCTTTCTGGCAAAAGGCGTGCTGGCTACTACAGCAATCGAGGGTAACACCCTCACCGAAGAACAGGTCAGACAACTTCTCGAAGGCAAGTTGAAACTGCCACCCTCTCAGGCTTACATGGAACAAGAGATCGACAACATCGTGCAGGCGTGCAACTCGATTGGCAAAGGGATTGTGCAGCAAAGCCAGGACACAGAGCTATGTATAGAGGATATTAAGCTGTACAACACAATGGTGTTGAAAAATTTACCCTTGAACGAGGAAGTCATCCCCGGAGAGCTTCGCTCGTACCCGGTGAGCGTCGCCGGCTACCGGGCCGCCCCTCCCGAAGACCTGTCGTACTTGCTCGCCCGGTTTTGCGAATGGATCAACGATATCAAAGGACCCGAACACTACAAAATCGCCTTCGACATCCTGAAAGCCATCATTGCCCACGTCTATCTCGCCTGGATACACCCCTTCGGCGACGGCAACGGTCGAACCGCCCGCCTGGTTGAATTTCAGATTCTACTCGCGGCGGGTGTTCCGACTCCGGCTGCGCACCTGCTGAGCAACCATTACAACAAAACGCGCAGCGAATATTACCGGCATCTAATGCTCACCTCGAAGCACGACGACGGCATCTTTGCGTTTATCAAGTACGCCGTACAAGGGTTTGTTGACGGCCTCAATGAGCAGATACAGTTGATCGAAGCGCAGCAGCTCATCGTTCACTGGCGTGACTACATCTACCGGCGGTTCGACCGGGAGAAAGACACAGAGTCAAACCGGCGTAAACGGCGCCTGCTGCTCGACCTTTCTAAAGAGACCGAGCCGGCGCCGCTTGCAGAAATCAGGCATATCTCGACACGCATCGCCGAAGCCTACGCGACATTGACCGACAAAACGGTAGAACGCGACATCCGGCAACTGGTAAGCATGCGGCTTGTGCGCAGAACTCCCAGAGGATTCCGCGCCAACACCGAAAGCGTGCTGGCATTTTTGCCGCCGAGGCGAGTCGAGGGTTAGGCGCGCTCAACCGCTGCCTGCATCGTAGCCCGGCCCATTGGCGAAGAAATCATAATTGCCCTGGATATCCCCTTTGAGGAAGTCCGGCACTTCCGCCTCCGGCCAGATGGCATTGTACGGGCAGGCCGGCACACACGCGCCGCAGTCGATGCAGGCGTCGGGGTCGATGTAATAGTAAGGCCATTCGTCGATGGGGTAACCCGGCGCGATGCAATCGACCGGGCAGACTTCGACGCAGCCGGCGTATCGCATGCACAGCCCGGTGATGATGTGAGTCATCGGGTCACCGCCCGGCTACTTCGGCAGCTTATACCCCAGCCGCCGCAGCGCGTCTTCGTCCTTGCGCCAGTTCTTCAGCACCTTGACCCACAACTCCAGGTAGACCTTTGTGTGCAAAAGGTCTTCGATCTCGGCGCGCGCGTCCTTGCCGATGCTGCGCAGCATCGAGCCGCGACTGCCGATGAGAATACCTTTCTGCGACTCGCGCTCGACGAAGATGGTCGCCTCGATGTAGGTCAGGTTCTCGCTGCGCTCTTTGAACTCGCTGACCAGCACCGCCACCGAGTGCGGCACTTCTTCATGCAGGTGCAGCAGCGCCTTCTCGCGCACCACCTCGGCGACGATATCGCGCAGGTTCATATCGCTGAGCTGGTCGGGCGGGTAGTAGCGCGGCCCCTCCGGCAGCGCGCCGATGATGCGTTGCAGCAGGTCGTCGCGCCCCTGACCGGTCGTGGCGGAGAACGTCGTCCAATCGGCGTCGGGGCAAAGCTCCTGGAAGGCGGCCACGTTCTCGGTCAGGCGCTCCACCGGCACGATATCGAGCTTGTTCATCGCCAGGAGCACCGGCACGCCGGACGCTTGCCGCTCCAGCAGCGCCGCAATCTGCCGGTCTTCGCCGGTCGGCGGCACCGCGAGGTCTACGACGAACAAAATCAAATCGGCGTCGGCAAGCGCTTCTATCGCCACCCCGACCATAAACTCACCGAGCTTGTGGCGCGGGTCATGGATGCCGGGCGTATCGACAAAGATGATCTGGGCCTCGGGCAGCGTCAGGATACCGAGCTGTCGGAGGCGGGTCGTCTGGGGCTTGGGCGAAACAATCGCGACCTTCTCGCCCAGGTACGCATTCATCAGCGTCGATTTGCCCACGTTGGGCCGCCCGATCACCGCAACAAAGCCGCTGCGGTGGCCCGGCGGCAGGCGCTCATGGTCAAGGATATCGTGCTCGTTCACAGAGTCGGTCCTACCTGCGTAACAAGGCGCTCGCGCACCTGCTCCCAGGTGCGGCAGAAGGTGCACGGGCCGGCGGGGTTGGCGGTCGGCTGCCCACACGAAGGGCACGGATTCAAGGTAACATCGGTTTGGGCCTGCGCAAACGCGCGGCTCGTCTCTTTGGCGTGGAGAAAGCGCAAGAAAAACTGGAGCTTGGTACCGGGCCGGTCGGTTTCGAGCCGGTTTAATATTTCCTTATAGTAGATACTGTTGGCGTCCACCGAATACGGGCACTCGTCATACATGTAGTCGATGCCGCGCACCAGCGTGTAAGCGGCGGTATCGCGCTCGTAGAAGCGAAAAAACGGTTTGACCTTGCGCGCCAAGCCGCCGGCGTCGGCCGGCAGCACCGGGTACTGCCGCGCCAGGTAGCCGACCTGCCAGCTAAGTGTATTGCCCAGCAGCGTCGCCGCCTCGTCGTCGAGGTTGTGCCCGGTCGCCAGCACATCGTAGCCGCCGTCGTGCGCCGCACGATTCATGATGTGACGCCGTGTCATGCCGCACACCGAGCAGGGTTTCTCTTTGCCCCGGTTCGTGAGATCGGCGGCGGCCGGCATCGGTGCGCCGAGTTCTTCCGCCACATCGACCACGGTCAGCTTGAGATGCGGGCGCTCGGCGACGAACGCCTCGACCTTCGCACGCGACCGGTTCGAATAATCCACGCCGCCGTCGATGCCCAGCCCAATGTACAACCCATCGGCCCGGTAGCCGAGCACGTCGAGCACATCCCAGAGCGCCAGGCTATCTTTACCGCCGGAGACTGCCACCAAGACCCTATCGTCCGGGCCGAACATCCGGTACTTCTTGATGAAGCGTTCGGTTTGTTCCTGTATCCAGGTGATATAGTGCCCGGCGCAAAGCGCCAGCCTGTGATGCCGCATGTTAACGGCGGCGGTCTGCCGGCATTTACGACACTTCATCTTTATGCTCAGCCGCCCGAAATCACCGACACCAGCTTGATGGCGTCCGCTTCCTGGATGATATAGTCGCCCGTGACCAGCTTGCCGTTGACGACCGGGAGCACGGCCTCCGGCAGAAGACCACACTTCAAGACGGCGCTTCGTATGGTCATGCCCGGCTCGACCTCGAATTCTTCATCACGGTAGACGATCTTAATACTCATGGGCGAGAGTGTATCGCGCCCGGCGTGGCAGGTCAAGCGCGATGAGCCGGGGTGAAAAGGTGTTAAAATAGGATCGAAGTTCCGGTTTTAAGGAGCACATTATGATGAAACGCTTGCTGATACTGCTGATCCTCGTCTTACTCGCCGCGCCCGCCGCAAGCGCACAGGACGGTATCCCGGAGCCGCAGCCGCCGAATACGGCGGCGGCGCCCGGCGCGATCTACGAAATGGTTCAAGAATATATCATCGACGGTTACGCGATCCGCCTCTGGCGCAACGCCGAGAGCGCCAGCGCGACCGGGTTCGACAATATCGTCACGATCCAGTGGGCCGGTGAACTCTATCCCGGCTATTTGCAGATCGAGATGTCCGCCGCGATCAACTCGTTGACCGGCACCGACGTCACCGGCGACGGGTTCGCCGACGCCGTGATCGACACCTACACCGGCGGCGCGCACTGCTGTTTCTCGACCGTCATCTACAATCTCACGCCCGGCGCGCCCACCAAGCTGCTCCAGATGCGCCCCTCGAACTGCCCGGCGCGCCTGGAAGACCTCGACGGCGACGGCGTGTTCGAAGTCGTCACCTGCGACGATCTGTTCGCCTACGCCTACTGTCCCTATGCCGGGATGCCGTTCGTGCCGGCCATCCTGAAATACACGCCATCGCAGGGTTATCTTCCTGCCGGGGCGCAGTTCCCGGCGCGGTACGAGCCGGACATCGCCGCGCACACCGAACTTGCCGCCAACGCCGCGCCCGGCGGCATGGGCGAATGGGACAACACGACCAAGTGCGCAGTCCTGCCCCTGGTGCTCGATTACCTGTACGCCGGGCAGCCGGAGCCGGCCTGGGCGGCATTCGACCAATACTATACCTATCCAGATGCAGCGGCGTTCCGGCAGGCAATTGAAACACATGTGCTGCTCAGCCCGCTTTACCGCGCGCCGGCGCCGCCGGTCTCCGACGCCGTCCAGGGGCCGCTGGTGCTCGAAGAACAGTTCACCGCGCCGCCCTACGCGGTGCGCCTGTGGCGGCGCGCCGCCGGCGACGCCCTGATGTACGAAGGCATCACCACGCTCGAAACACCCGGCGGCGTCATCGACCAATTCGACCTGGCGACCGCGCTAAACGGCCTGTCGGGCGTCGATATCACCGGCGAGGGCAACCCCGACGTGATTATCGAACGGTTCACCGGCGGCGCGCACTGCTGTTTCAGCATGGTCGTGTACGACCTGGGCGAAGTGGCGACCAAAGTCCTGCACACCCGCGACTCGGAGTGCGGCGGCAGATTCGAGGACCTGGACGGCGACGGCGTGTTCGAGTTCCTCACCTGCGACGACGTGTTTGCCTATGCGTACTGCCCGTATGTTTCGTCGCCGTTCGCAAAGGTCATCATGCAGTATAATCCCGACGTGCGCGAATACATCCCGGCGGGCGCGGCCTTCGCCGACCGGTACGCGGCGGATATCGCCGAACACACCGCCTTGGCGGAGAACACCGCGCCGGGCGAGATGGGCGAATGGGACGAGACCAACAAGTGCAGCGCGCTGCCCGTGGTGCTGGACTATCTCTATTCCGGCCAGACCGAACAGGCTTGGGCCGAGTTCGAGCGGCTCTATCTCTTCGAAGACGCGGAGGCTTTCCGTGCAGAGATCGAGGAAGCGCTGATCTTCAGCGATCTGTACGTCATATATTAGCGACGGAACATCTATCTGTAGAGTGTGACAAGATGGACAAAGCTCCAAAACCCCAAAAAGCAACCGGTATCCTGGCGCGGCGCCGGCGGCGCATGAGCGACGAGAGAATACGGGTGTGGCTGGACAGCCTGCAAATCATGGCGTCCAAGCAGGACCCCGACGGCATTATCGTGAGCTGCCGGGATACGCTGCGCTATGTCCCGCCCGGCACGCCTGAATACGCCGAGGCGCTCAACTACCTGGCCGGCGCGTATATGATGCAGCACGACTTTTACACAGCCTATCATATTTTGACCGAAGCGCTGGAGATCACTCCTGACGACCCCTACATCTGGTACAATCGCGGCTTTGCCGCGCGCCTGAGTATGCGCACCGGCCAATCGCTCCGCGACTTCGAGCGCGCGGCGAAGCTGGAAGGCCGGGGAAAAATGCAAAAGCAGATCCAGAAGGCTCTGCGCGACAGCCGCAAAATCGCCAAGATGTCTTTGGCGACGCGCGGGCCGGGCTTCACGCTCGATCAACTGATCGAACAGGAGGAGTTTTTCGCGCAGGGCGTCGATCTGATGAACGAGGAAAAGTGGGAAGAAGCCGAACAAGCCTTCCGCCGCGTCATCGAGATCCACGACTGCCTGCCGCAGCCGTGGGGAAATCTGGGCGGGTGCCTGGTGATGCAGAAACGCTACGACGCCGCCGAAGCCGCTCTTAAGCGGGCGCTTGAGATCGACCCGGAATACGACCTGGCAAAGCAGAATCTCGACGCGATGCCCGAAATCCGCGCGGGGAAAACGCCGCTGTACGGCGGGGCGCGGAACCTGTTTGCAGATATCGAAATAAACCAGTCAGGTATAGAGGATGACTGAGCCGGTCGCGCGCCGGATTCGTGCAACCCGGCTCGGTGCTTTGACGTATGGTAACTGTAAAGGCTATACTTCCCTTTTGCATGCGATTCATGGATATTGTGATCGAAAAAACGAGGTAAAGACATTAATGGTACCAAAGCATAATAATGGTTCTCGTCCGGCTGTTATTGAAGCAAAAGGCTTAACCAGGGAACTACCGCTTGGAAAAGTGGTCATTCATGCGCTGTGCGGCGTTGATCTGTGCATCCACGCCGGCGAGATGGTGGGCGTCGTGGGGCCATCGGGGAGCGGCAAGTCTACACTGTTGGGATTGATCGGCGGTCTGGACAGCCCGACGCACGGCACCATCGCCATCGACGGCGTCGATATCACGCACATGAGCGAGAACCAACTCGCCGAAATCCGCAACCAGAAGATCGGGTTTGTCTTCCAGTTCTTCAACCTCATCCCGTCGCTCACCGCCGAGGAAAACGTCGCGCTGCCGATCCAATTTGCATCGCATCCGCCTTTCAAGCCGATGGCGCGCGCCCGCGAACTGCTCGACATGCTCGGCCTGGCGGACCGCCGCCGCCACCGCCCCACCGAGCTTTCCGGCGGCGAGCAGCAGCGGGTGGCGATTGCCCGCGCGCTGGCGAACAACCCGCCCATCCTGCTGGCCGACGAGCCGAGCGGCAACCTCGACACCGCGGCCGGCGAGATGGTGATAAGCGCCTTTCGCACAATACGCGACGAAATCGGCACGACCATTGTCGTCGTGACGCACGAGCACCACATCGCCGAGCAGATGGACCGCGTGCTCACCCTGGTCGATGGCCGGATCGTCGATGCGCAGGGCCAGCCGGCGCGGAGCGGCGTCCTATGCTGAAACTGATCCTCTTCTACCTCCAACACGCGCTGCGCGATATGAGCCGCAACCGCAAGCTGACCCTCTTTGCGCTGGTGTCGGTGGCGGTGGGCGTGGGCACGGTGGTCGGGCTGCGCATCCTCAGCTTGATGGTCGGCGACACGCTGGAAAGCAACGCCCAGGCGGTCTTGCGCGGCGACATCATGCTGCGCGAGCGCCGGGGGATGGACTTCGGTATGCTCTTGGGCGTCGAGGAGGTCGATACCTCCGGCACAGCCATTGACGGCTATGACGTGCAGGCGATTTACCAACTGGCGGAACAACGCGGCTTCGAGATCACTAAGGTAATCGACAACAAGGGCTTGCAGGTCTCGATAGTGCGCGACGGCACACCGGGCGTGCCGCGCTTGATTGAGCCGCTGTTCGTCGAGCCGGAAGTCTTCCCCTTCTACGATACGATTTCCGCCGAAGACCCCAAAGGCGCGAGCCTGGCCGAATTGATCCGGGAACCTACCGATGTCGTGATTGCGCGCAGCCTGGCCGACCAATTGGGCGCGCAAGTCGGCGACCAGATACACGCCGGCCCGGTCGAACAACTCTTCACGGTGCGCGGCATCGTCCCTAACAACCAGGCCGGCATTCATAACTTCCTGGCGGTCCTGTTCGGCTTCGCCTATTTCGATATCGACGCCATCTCGTATTTCAACATACCCGATACGCCCAGCAAGCTTTTCATCCGCGTCCCCGAAGGCATGTCGGTAGACGATCTCGACCATGAGATTCGCAGCATATCCGACGTCGCCAGCTACGCTGTCACCGAACTGTTGGCCGATAGCGAGATCGCCAGCGAGGCGCTGGGACGTCTGTCGCTGGTGTTTAGCCTGACCTCGCTGTTCATCGGCGGCATCGGCATCATCAACACCATGCTGGTCATCGTAAGCCGGCGCACGCTGGAAATCGCGGTGCTCAAAACCATCGGGCTGAAGGGCCGGCAGATCACCCTGCTGTTCATCATAGAGGCGTTTTTGCTCGGCGTGCTGGGGAGCGTGCTGGGCGTCGCGCTGGGCTTCGGGTTGGTCGGCGCCGTCCAAGCCGTCCAAATCAGCGAAGCGGTGATCGGCAAATCCTTGACCTGGAACTTCACGTTCGACCCAATCGTCATCGGCGCAATCATGGGAGTCGTGATTACGACCATCTTCGGCTTTCTGCCGACGCTGGCCGCCGGGCAGGTGCGCCCGGCGGCGGTGCTGCGCCCCAACGACCTGCCGATCCCCAAGGCCGGCAAACTGCGCACCCTGTTCGTGCTGGTGCTGATGACGGTCGTGCTGGGCGTTATGGTCGGGCAGATCAGCAACGCCGGCCCGGTGCTCACCCGCTACGGGCCGGACATGTTTGTCGGCATGAACCCGACCGTGATTAACCTCATCATCGGCATCACCGGCACGACGATCACGATGATTCTGCTGGGGATCACGGTGGGTTTGCTGTGGCTGCTGGTCTGGCTGTTGGGCCGCTTGCCGAGCTTCGGCAGCGTCGATCTCAAGCTGGCAGTCCGGGCGCTGCACGGGCACCGCACCCGCAACGCCTCTACCCTGCTCGCGCTGATTATCGGCATTGCGGCGCTGAGCGTGATCACGCTCATCACCGGCACGGTCGAGCGAGTCTTGCAGGCGCAGCTTTCCGACGCATTCGGCGGCAACGTGGTCGCATTGTCCTTCACCGGGATGACCTCGCAGGGCGTGATGAACGTCCTGAACCGGGTTGAGGGGGTGCAGGGCTACACGCAGTATAACGTCAATAGCGGGCTGCACTTACAGACCATCAACGGCGTTGACCCTGAGCGCCTGGCTCGTGAAGCCGGCCTGGATGAGCAGGGAGCGCGCCTGTTCCGGGGACGCCTGGGCAGCGTCTGGGGCGTGAACATGGGCGGCGAGCCGGTTTACCCGCTCCTGGTGGCGGGCGAGCAGCTCACATCTGCCCACGCGGACCAGCCTTTCATCGTGATTCCGGGCACCCCGGAGGTCCTGGCAGTCGGGCTACAACCCGGCGACGTGCTGACTTACAGCTCCCGGAGAAGCGACTACACCGTTAATCTGACGATCATTGGGATTACCAAGCTGCCCGAAGAAGCCAGCTTCGACATGAAGATGTTAGGCATGATGCCCTACGCGCCGGACCGTTTTGCTTCGGACCAATCGTCCTCGCTCATCGAGTTCAAGATGACCTTCGCCGAAGTCGAGGACAGCTTCGTCGACTCGGCGCTGGCCGAGTTGGGCGCGCTGGCGCCTCAACCGCTCGTATTCGACATCGGCCTGATCGACTCGCTGATATCGCGCATCCTGAACGAGATGAAAGCCCTGCCCACGTTTGCGTCGGTCTTGTCGCTGGCGGCGGGCGCGGTCATCATCGCCAACACGGTCGCGCTTGCCACCTTCGAGCGCCGCCGCGAGGTCGGCATCATGAAAGCGCTTGGGCTGAAGGGTAACCGCGTGCTGACCCTGCTGCTGCTCGAAAACGGCATCATCGGCGCGGTGAGCGGCATTATCGGCGTCAGCTTCGGCGCGTTCCCGGCGGCCTGGATCGGCACCGAGCTAACCCAGGGCGCCCTCACGATGACGCTGCCAATAGGGTCGATCATCGCGCTGCTGCTGATGTCGGTCGGCATCGCGCTAGGCGCGACGATGCTCACGGCGTGGGGGGCGTCACGGCAAAAGCCGATGACGGTGCTGCGCTACGAGTAGCCGGATTTCGTGCAGCGCTTCGACATTCGATTGGGGCCGTCCGGCGCGCGGGCGGCCCCTTTTTGCGTCCCCGGCTGCGCCTAAAGTATAGTTCTTGCGCTCGACTAACGCCGAGCGGTAGGGGCGGGTCTGAGACCCGCCCGACTGAGACCCGTCCAGAGCCGGTTTGAAACCGGCCCCTACAATTCATGTAGAGAGAGCCGGGGAGTGAGGTTAGCAGACAAAGAGTCGCCACTACCTGAGAAGGCAGCATGAGTCACACGCTTCGAGGCTATGCGCTGGTGCTGGTCGGCGCGGCGCTGTGGGCGTCATTGGGGCTGTTCTACAAGCGCCTGGTCGATGGCTACGGCCTATCGCCGGCGACGGTTGCTTTTTTCCGCGCGCTGCTGACCGCGCTGATCTTGTTCGCGGCGCAGGCGGTCCTCGCGGCGCAGCGGCGGCAGCGCCTCTTCCCCACCGTGACCACGCGGCGGCACCTGGGTACGCTGATGATCTTCGGGCTGGTGGGCATCGCGGCCTTTTACGTGATCTACGCCAACGCCATCGACCTGGCGGGCGTGGGCGTGGCGGCGGTGCTGATGTACACCGCGCCGGCCTGGGTGACCGTGATATCGGCCTTCGTGCTCGACGAGCCGCTGACCCGGCGCAAGGCGGCGGCGGTGGCGCTGGCATTCGCGGGCGCGGCGTTGGTGGCGCGCGCCTACGAACTGGAAGCGCTGCGTCTCAACCCGCTGGGGACGCTGTTCGGCCTGGGCGCCGGGCTGACCTACGGGCTGTACACGCTGTTCAGCAAGCTCGAACTGCGCCGCCATAGCCCCTGGACCGTGCTCACGTTCGGGTTGGCGTTCGGCGCATTGTTCATGCTGCCGGTGCAGGATATGGGCGCGGTGGCGCACGCCGTGCGCACGCCGGAGATCGTGCTGTGGCTGCTGGCGATGGCGTTGGGGCCAACTCTGCTCGGCGGGGTAAGCTTCAACATGGGACTGCGCGCCGTGCCCGCCAGCAACGCGAGCATCATCGCCACCCTGGAGCCGGTGATGGCGACGCTGCTGGGCTGGCTGCTGTTGGGCGAGCGGTTGGAATGGCCGCAGCTTCTCGGCGGCGCGCTGATCCTGGGCGCGGTGCTGCTGCTGAGCCGTGCGCGGGCCGAGTCTGGCAACTCCTGCAAAAACGGTCTATAATACCGCCAATCTCTTGTAAAAAGGAACTGCACCTTGCCGTCAAAACGCGCTTCCTACACCTTCTACATGCTCAGCCTGGGCTGCGCCAAGAACACGGTTGACTCGGACAGTATGGCCCAATTGCTCGGTCGAAGCGGCTTCACCGGCACCGACGATCCCGCCGCCGCCGGTGTGTTGATCGTCAACACTTGCGGCTTCATCGAAGTCGCGCGCCGCGAATCGGTCGCGGAACTGCGCAGCCTCGCAGCAGCCAAGCGCCCCGGCCAGATGCTCATCGCCGCCGGGTGTCTCGCGCAGCGCTACGGCGCGCAGCTTGCCGAGTGGGTGCCGGGCCTGGATGGGATTATCGGCGCGCGGCGCTGGATGGATATCGTCGATGTCGTGCAGCAGTTGGGCGGGCGGCGCGAACCGCTTTACTATCTGCCCGATGCGGCTACCGTCGGCGCGGACGAGCGCGGCGTGCTCCGTGCCAGCCGGCAGGGCGCCAGCGCCTACCTCAAGATTGCCGACGGCTGCCGCCGGCCCTGCGCTTTCTGCGCCATCCCTATCATCAAAGGCACGGCGGTGAGCCGCCCGCTCGAAACCATCGCGGCAGAGGCGGCCCGCCTGCAAGACATGGGCGTGAAAGAGCTTGTGCTTATCGCGCAGGACAGCACCGACTACGGGCACGACCTGGGCATGAAAGACGGCCTGGCGGCCCTGCTCGAAGCCATCGTCAAGGCCGCGCCGCGCGTGCCGTGGGTGCGGGTCATGTACGCCTACCCCGGCTGTATCACCGACCGGTTCATCGACGTAATGGCGGCGCACCCGCAGATTTTGCCGTACATCGACATGCCCTTGCAGCATGCCAGCCGCCCAGTGCTGCTGCGGATGCGCCGCCCCGCCAACCTCGATTGGGTGTACCGTACGCTCGACAAGCTGCGCGCCCGGATGCCGGACCTTGCGCTGCGCACGACCTTTATCGTCGGGTACCCCGGCGAGACCGAAGCCGAGTTCGGCGAACTGGTAGACTTCATCCGGGACGTGCAGTTCGACCGGGTGGGCGCGTTTACCTATTCGTTCGAGGAAGGGACGCCCTCCGCCGATTTGCCGGGCCACCTCCCGGAGGAGGTGAAGCAAGAACGGCTGGACGCGCTCATGGAGGCGCAGCAGGCCGTCAGCCTGGCGCGCAATCAAGCGCTCGTCGGTAGGACGTTCGACGTGTTGATCGAAGGGCGCGGCGAAGTCGAGGACGAGCCGGGGACGTTCGTCAGCGTGGGGCGCAGCTACCGCGACGCGCCGGAGATCGACGGGCTGGTATTCGTCGAGGGCGAACACCCGGTCGGGACACTGGTGCCGGTGCAGATCGGCGGCGCGATGGTGTACGACCTCATCGGCGAGCCGATGCAGGAAGAGAATTGACCACGAATAACCGAAATTTTCACGAACGAGGGCTGTTTTCCCTTATTCGAGCCGGTTCGTGGGTATTCGTGGTTCGGTTCTCCCCCATCCCCGCGCCGAGTCTCAATTTGTGATCGTTCGCGCAGTAGGTATGCACTAAATCTGCCACAATCATGACAACCGTCACTTGAGATAGTAGGTCCGATTAGGATAATCTTGCTAAGATAAAAAAGGCCATTTTTATGGCGAAATAATGCTGTGGAGGCCCTTCATGGAAATCACTCGTCAAGCCGATTATGCAGTACGCGCCGTGCTGCACGTTGCGTGTTTACCCGAAGGCAGACGCGAACCCACTTCTGTTATTGCAAAAACCCAGGATATCCCCCTGCCTTTTCTGGCAAAAATCATTTCTCAGCTTGCCGTCGCCGGGATTGTGGACGCGATGCGCGGCGCAAGCGGCGGTGTCCGGCTGGCGCGCTCCCCGTCCGAAATCAGTTTGTTGGATGTGATTCAGGTGATTGATGGGCCGGTGGCATTGAATCGGTGTGTTGCGGGCGGCGACGGCTGCGGGCGCGAGACGATCTGCCCGCTCAGCGACGTATGGGTTGAGGTACAAGAGGAATTGATCCACCGACTAGAGTCAACGACTTTTGATGTGCTGGCGACGCGCGCGAACGAGATGGCAGAAAGCCAGACAGCCCAGGTAGAAGAAGTCGCCTGACGAGGCTGTGCCCCGCAGTTGCCCTCGGTCTTCAGGTCTGCGATTTAGCCCGCCCGGCTACACGTTCTCCGGCTCGGCCGGCGGGCTGCTCCGGTCTACCCGGATGGCCGGCTTATCTTTCGCCACCACATAATGATCGAAATCGCGGGCAACCTGGGCATGCGGGAAGGTCGCGCGGGCCTCGGCTTTAATATCACGCTCGCGGTAGCGCCGCGAAATATGGGTCAGGATCAAGTGGCGCACCCCGGCCTCGCGCGCCAGGCGCGCCGCCTGCGCCGCCGTGAGATGCCCGAACTCGCGCGCCAGTTCCTCGTCTTCGGCAAGGTAAGTCGCCTCGATAACCAGCACATCGGCGCCAGCCACCTGTTCGAGGAGGCTGTCGGTGCGCTCGCAGTCGCCCACGTACACCAGCTTGACGCCCTTCTCTACCGGGCCGAGCACCTGGTCCGGGTAGACGACGCGCCCGTCCGCCAGGGTAATCGCTTCGCCGCCCACCAACCGGCGGCGCTCCGGCCCCGCCGGGACGCCCAGCGCTTCGGCCCGGTCGTTGAGAAAAGGGCGGCGCGCCTTCTGCTCGAAGGCAAAGCCGAACGACTCCGAGCCGCGATGCTCCACCCGGAAAGCGCCGACGCTCAGCGCGGCGTCCTCCCAGATAGTCTCCGGCGCCAGGTCGATCAGGTGGATCGGGACCGGCGGCGGCAGATAGCCCGGCAGCACGATACCGTAGATCATCGGTTGGATGCGGCCCAGCGCGCGCGTGCTGGCCCAGATGTCGATGCCCTCGGTGCCCTCCCAACGGATCAGCGTCGAGATCAGCCCGGCCAGGCCCAAGATGTGATCCAGGTGGCCGTGTGTGATAAGAATTTTATTCAGCCGCTTGAAACCGATCCCGCTCGTGAGAATCTGGCGCTGGGTGCCCTCGCCGCAGTCGATCAAAAAACGGTGGTTCCGGTACATTAACATCACGGCGGGCAGCCCACGGTGCACCGACGGCGCCGAAGCGCCGGTGCCGAGAAAAACAAGGTCGAACATAAGACGATCCCAGGTTTTGTAATGTAAAGTGAGCGTCGAGTCAAAATCAAAAGGCGGCATTGCTGCCGCCAGATTCAGAGTGGGTCGTACAAGACTTGAACTTGTGACCTCCACGATGTCAACGTGGCGCTCTAGCCAACTGAGCTAACGACCCAACTGCCGCAATTATACGCCGCCCACGTCGATTTTACAAGACCTTCACGGGAAATACCAGGATCGTGCACAGTCGGCAGAGTGTTTACCTCACCCCCTAAATATCCCCCTCTCCATGACATGGAGAGGGGGACTTCCAGAGCCGCGCGCAACGATTCTGGCTCCCCTCTCCACAGAATGGAGAGGGGGTGGGAGTGAGGTTCTGGACTTTGCACACGCCCTACGGGAAATACACCAGGATCGTGCAGCGCGGCGGGTAGTTATAAGTCTTATCCACCACCGTCAGCCGGATCCAAAACGCGCCGCTGCCGAAGCGCGCCGGGTCAACTTGCGCAAGCTCGCCCGCTTCGACCGGCGTGCGGTCGCTGCCCAGGTGCATCCAGGTCGCGCTGCCATCGCGCCGCACGTCGATTTCGTAGCGCATGAAGTTCGGGATATTCGCCGCGCCGTACAGCCAGAAGATCCCGCCGACCTGCGCGCCGTAGCCCGGCGCCGAGATGTGCGCCAGCGGGTTGCTGCACGGGTCGATGATGACGGCCTGCGTGGGGTCGATCTGTGGCAGCGCAGTCGTGGGCGCGGTCGTAGGCGCGCCGGTCGGCGTGGCGGGCGCCGTACCCGGCGGCGTCCAGAGCCGCTGCCCGGCGTAAATGCGCGCACCGGCCAGGCAGTTCGCGCGCTGCAACGCCTCGACCGTCGTCCCGAAGCGCCGGCTCAGCGCGTATAGGCTGTCGCCCTGCCGCACCGTGTACTGCACCCAGCCCGCCGGCGGCGGTTCGCACGCCAGCGTCGCGCCGGCGGTCGGCATGGCCGTCACCGTAGCCGGCAGCGTCACCGTCGGCGTCGGCATCATGGTCGCCGTTACCGTTGCCGTAGCCGTCGGCGAAGCCGTCGCCGTCTCGGTGGAGGGCTGCGGCGTGCGGGTCGGCAGGATAATAACCGGCTGCGTCGGGCCGGGCGTCGCGGTGTCGGTAACCAGCGCGACCGGCGTCGGCGTCGTTACGGAGGGCTGCTCGGCCAGCGAGAGAACCAGCGCCGCGCCTATCGCCACGGCGACAACGACGAGCACCACAGCCGCCGCGATCCATTCGCCCCTGGCGTCGGTGTCTTGCATCGCTACTCGCCCTCCTCCGGCTCCTCCGGCTTCGTCAGCGGCTCAATCGGGATCGTAAACATAAAAGTGCTACCGACGCCCGGCGCGCTTTCGGCCCAGATGCGCCCGTCGTGCGCCTCTACCAGCGTCTTCGCAATTGACAGCCCCACCCCCGTATCGCCCAACCCCTCGATCAAGGGATGCTCGGCGCGGTACTTGCGCCTGAAAACGCGCTCCAGGTCTTCGGGTGTGACGCCGCCGCCCCGGTCGGCCACCGACACGAACAAGCAATCGACCGCACACACCCCGCCGTCCGGCATGGCGAGATTATCGGCCTTGCGCCGGGCGGTAAGCGTGACCTCGCTGCCCGGCGGCGAGGCGAGGCTGGCGTTAGCGAGCAACTGCGTCACGATCTGCTGGAGCAAGTCGCGGTCGGCGTGGACGGGCGGCAGATTCTCCGCCAGGTTCATACGCAGCGTAATGTCGCGCTCACGGAACTGGTAGCTGGCGCTCATGATCGCGTCTTCGATCACCCCAATCGCATCGACCGGCTCCGGCGCCATCATCGGCGGGCCGGCGTCCAACGCAGTGACCTGTACCAGGTCGTTGATAAGCGTCGCCATGCGCTCGCTGTTGGCCTTGATGCGCTGCAAAAAATTGCGCTGCATCGCCCCCAGGATGCCCACCGACTCGCTCAGCAGCAGGTCGGCGTATCCCACCAGCGAACTCAACGGCGTGCGAAGCTCCTGCGCGGTCGAGGCGACGACTTCGCCGCTGTCTTTCATCTGGCTGCGATGCATCAGCAGCCCTTCTTCAACCGCGTTCAGCACCGCCGTCTCCGCCGCGCCGAGGTTCGCCTGCACCACTTCGAACTTCCCACGCAGGTCCTCGGCCTCGGCGCGCGCTTCCTGTAGCTCCGCTTCAAGCCGGGTGCGCTGCCGGTTCAGGTCGGCAATCAGGTCGCGCAGCGCGGTCACGCTCTCCATCTCGACGCTGAGCGTCTCAAGCTCCTCCTCGCGCCCGGCTAGACTCTTGCGAAGCTGGTCGCGCTCGGCGGCCAGCGTGACCACCTCGGCAACTAAGTCATTGCGTTCGGTGTCCAGCGCCGTAAACTTCGCGCCCAATTCGGCGCGCTGTTTCTCCAGGTGGCGGCTGAGCGCGACCGCCTGCTGCAAATCCTTCGTCAGCGCGGTCAGGCGGTCTTTGGTGCGGTTATGCTCGGTCTCCACCACCAGCACGCGCGTGTGCGCGTTTTCCAACTCCAGCGCCAGCCGGTCGCGCTCGCGGCGCAGCGCGTCGCGCTGGATGCCCAGAGCTTCGCGGTCGCTGGCGAGCCGGCGGATTTGTTCCTCCATCTCCGCGCGCCCCTCGCCGCCGGCCGTCCCGCCGCGCTCCCCGGCGAGCCGGTCGCGCTCCGCCGCCAGCGCGCGCAGCTTCGCGTTCAGCCAGGCGCGCTCGCCGTAGAGCCGGCCGAGCAGCTGTGCCAGCCCCGCCGCGCCGCCCTCGATGCCCAGCGCGCCGAGTTCTTCTTGAACGGTATGCAGTTCGGCGGCGAGCTGGTCGCGTTCTTCGGCCAGGCGCGTGGTCTCCTCGGTGAGGCTTTCCAGCAGCGCGGCCTTATCTGCGCCGTTAGATACGCCGGCGCTCAGCGCATCGAGCTTGGCCTTGAGCGCATCGCGGTGCGCCTCAAGCTCGCGCTTCTCGCGCGTCAGCACCTCCACCATCGCCCGGAGCACGTCGGCCTGACCGTCGGCGGTGGCGGTGACGAGCGTAGTCTGCGCCTCGGTGAGCAGTTCGTGCAGTTGGTCGCGCTCGCGCGCCAGGTCTTCGCGCTCCAGGCGCAGCGCCTCCATCTGCTGCGAAATCGAGAGCGCGGCGGCCTCGTCCAGCCCGATCTCGGCGAGCCGGGCGCGCTCGTAATCCAGTTCGATTTGCAGGTTGCGCACCAGGTCGGTCAGCTCTTCGATCTGCCCGCGCGCTTCTTCCAATTCGTGGCGCGCGGCCTCGGCCTCGCCGTCGTAGGGAGCTGCGCCGTTTGGCGTCGCCGGCGCCGGGGTTTTAGCGCCGGCCTCGGCGACCCGGCCCGCCATCGTCATCACCCCGGCGACCAGCGGCGCCAGTTCTTTGAGCACCAGCAGCGCATTCTCGTCCAGCTTGCGCCCGGTGTACGGCATCGCCGCCGCCAACACCGTCTTGACGGTCCGGGCGGCGTCGTTTTCGACCACCGGCTGAAAGTACACCGGGCCGCTTACGTCCATATCCAGCCGGGAGTACAGGTCGATGATCTCGTTCGGGTGCACCTCCGGCAGCAGCGCCGACTGCCGGCGTTCGTCGATTGCCTGCGCCAACACCGGCTGCTCGTTCAGGTTAATCGCCAGCCCCATGATCGGCTTCCGGTGAACATGGTCATAAGCAGCCAACACATCCGCCCACTGCGCATCGACCGCCATGACCGCGACGACATCCGCCTGTAAGGTCGCGGCGACGGTCTTTGCCACCTGCTCCGGGATATGCTGCGGGTCGCCCTCGCCGAGCATCGCCTCGACGGATTGGATGATATTGGCGATGACGAACCCCTCGAAGGGCGGCACCTCGACCGGTCGGGTCGCGTCGTGCGGCTTCACCGCGACCACGGGTTTTTCCGGCCTAAACGGCTCGTCGATTCTGCGAGGCCGGGCGGCGAGCTTGCGCACCACGTGGCGGTAGACAATCGCGGTAAAGACCGGCCCGGCGGCGAGCATCCCCCAGCGCACCGCGCCGGCGTCATCGCCGGGCAGCCGGCCGGCGGCAAGCTGCGCCAGCGCCACGCCGTAGCCGGCGGCGACCAACCCGAAGTAGACCAGCTTAAGCGGCACATCGCGCGCCGAACGATAGCTCAGCAGCGCCGACAGCGCGCCCAGCGCGCATAGAATCAGCGGGACGAACAGCCACGGCAGCGCAAAGACGCTCGCGTTGAAAGGCTGCGTGGGGGCGAGCGCATACCACTGCGCGCCGGTATAGGCGTAGCCGGCCCCGGTCAACAGGAGCAGCCCGGCCATGCCGGCGTGGACGGCTGCCGGGCGCCGGGCGTCGGCGGCGAGGAACGACCAGCCGGCAAAAAGCACAATCCACGCCGTCACTGCGCGCTCCAAAGGCGGTAAGAAAGCGCCGCTGACCACCGCGCCGCGCATCGTGAGCAGCGCGCCGACGATCAACGCCGCCCACGCCAGCGTCATACCCGCCGCGCCGATGGCATACCGGCCCGCGCCGGCGTCGTCCGGGCGGCGGAGGCGCTGGTCGAGCGCCATGAAAAAAGCCATCTGGCTCACGCCGATGACCACCAAGAAATACAGTAAATTGCCGGGGAAATCGACAAACAGGTTAAAGATATTGACATCCACTTTGTAACACCACACCTATTAACCACGCTAGCTATCTTAATTATAGCATGCGCACCTGACGCTGCACTTACGGGCACCCCACCGGTCGGTTAGAGTATTCCAACCGCCGGGGATGGATGCCCGGCTTTCTCCAACGCCCGGCGAGCGTGTCACAAACCCACGCCAAACCTCAGCCGGGGCTACCGCGCCGGGATGACGATTCTCTAACCACGTGATATCGTTGGCGGAATCAAAAAGATGGCACCGAACGGACCCCGTAGGGGCGGGTTTGCAAACCCGCCCATATGCATCAACTTAAGCGCTTTTTTCCCCCTCTCCCCCGACCCCTCTCCCT
>JAFGMM010000408.1 GCA_016927535.1 Anaerolineae bacterium | reverse complement strand
GCCGCGCTTCGCGCGTCTTCCCCCTCTCCATCCAATGGAGAGGGGGATAAGAGGGGGTGAGGTATTTTCATCCTCTTGTGGTGCTGCGCCGCAACATGGGAAACTCCATTGCAAATATAAACCTAAAACTCGCGCTGGTGGCGCATGACCACGCTCTCCACCAGGCCGATCCCAAACATCATAGTCAACAGCGAACTGATGCCCGAACTAATGAACGGCAGCGTCAGGCCGGTCACCGGGATCATCCCCAGGTTCATACCGATGCTGACCACGGTCTGAAAGAAGATGTTGCCCGCCACGCCGTAACAGATCAGGCTGCCGAGCGCATCGCGGGCCAGGCGCGCCGCGCGCAGGATGCGAAAAATCAGCGCGCCCATGAGAAGCAGCACGGTTAGGCACCCCGCGAATCCTAACTCCTCGGCGATCACCGAGAAGATAAAGTCGGTGTGGCGCACCCGCAAAAAGCGCAGTTGGCTTTGTGTGCCCTGAGCATAGCCCTTGCCCAGCAAGCCGCCCGACCCAATCGCAATCTTGGCCTGATCGATGTTATACTGGGCGTCTTTGTCGGCGGAAGGGTTAATAAACTGGATAATCCGCGCCTGCTGGTACTCCTCCATCGCGCCCCAGATCATAGGCATCAAGAGCACGGCAATCAGCAGGAAGGCGAAGATGTGCGCCAGCCGCAGCCCGGCCCCCCACACCATTGCAAGCCAGATAACCATTACCACAATAGCCGTGCTCAAGTCCGGCTGGATGAAGATCAAGCCGGCCGGCAGCGCCATATAAATCAGCGAACCGAGCAGGACCGGGATCTGCCCGATCCTCTCATAGCGGGTCGAGAGGTACTGCGCCAGCGTAATGATCAGCAGCACCTTGCTGATTTCCGACGGCTGGATAGGGATGCCCACCGTCAGCCAGCGCTGCGCACCTGCCGCGCCGACCACGCCCAGCCCGGTCACCAGCCCCAGCAGGCTGATCTGAAAGCCGTAAATCCAGGCATGGACGCTGCCCAAAAGCTGGTAGTCGATAGACGCCAAGATAAAGATGATGACAAGCCCGGCGGCGCCGAACATAATCTGGCGCGGCACCCGGTTTTGCAGGTCCGGGTCGATGGCCCCCATCGTCGCGCTGCGAATCATCATAATGCCGAAAACGACCAGGACGATCACCAGGCCCAGCATGATAAAGTCGAAGTTTCGCCATGTGCGTAAGGTCATAATGGGCAATTATACCGTACCCGGCGGCGGGTGTGGTCCTTCAATCGACCGGGTTATTGTTATTCCCTTCCAGCGCCGCCATCAGCCGGGCTTCCAGCCTCACCATCTCCTCCGAGAAGGCGGCGATATCGGTGCGCGGGCGCTTCAGCGTCACCGGCATCTCCAGCACCACGCGCGCCGGGCGCGGGCCGAGCACAATCACCCGGTCGGCCAGGAAGACTGCCTCCTCTACGTCGTGCGTGATGAAGAGAATCGTCTGCTTGAACTGCTCCCACACCCCCAGCAGCCAGCGCTGAAGCTCGCGCCGGGTCAGCGCGTCGAGCGCGCCGAACGGCTCGTCGAGCAGGATAACGCTGCGGTCGCATAGGAACGTGCGCAGCAGCGCCGCCCGCTGCCGCATCCCGCCGCTGAGCGTGGCGGGATACGCCGTCTCGAACCCATCCAGGCCAAAGAGCGGCAGCAGTTCGCGGGCGCGCCGCCGCGCCGCCTGCCTGGGCGTGCCGGCCAGCTCCGGCCCGACGATGACGTTATCGAGCACCGTCCGCCACGGCAGCAGCAAATCACGCTGCGGCATATAGCCCACACGCCCGGCGCGCTCCCGGACCGGCTCGCCGCCGATACACACCTCGCCGGCGTCCGGCTGCACCAGGCCCGTGATGATGTTGAAGATGGTGCTCTTGCCCGACCCGCTCGGCCCGATGAGCGTGACGAACTCGCCGGCATGCACGGTGAACGAGATGTCGTCCAGCGCCCAGGTTTCGCCGCCCTCGTCACGAAAAGTCTTACTCACGCCGCGCAGCGCGATGCCGGCGGCGTCGGCGCAGCGCACTGCCGGCATCGCGCTGCGAAAGTCATCGCTTATACCGCTCACTCTGCGTCTTCCGGCGGCGGCAAAAACTCGTTGGTGAACGCTGCTTCGTTGTCGATGGGCGCTTCGAGCACGCCGTTATCGACCAGAAAGCCGGTGAACGCCTCCCAGACTTCGAGCGACTGCTCGCCCCAGCGCGGCGCATCGGCCCGGTACTGGTCGGCGAGCCACAATTGGCTTTGCTTTACCAGGTCTTCGTCAAGCTCCGGCACCGCTTCGAGCAAGATATCGGCGGCTTCCTCCGGGTGCTCGATGGCCCACTCGTACCCACGCGACACTGCCTGCACGAACGCGCGCACCACGTCGGGCTGCTCCTCGATCATCGCCTGCCCGGTGATGAGCACGGGCGTGTAGTAGTCGGGCACGCAGTCGAGGTAGTCTTGCAGCATCACCATGTCAAGTTCGATCCCTTGCACCTCCGCGCGGATGCCGTCCCATGCGTAGAAAATCCACGCCACATCGACGCGCCCGGTCTCCAGCAGAGGCAGCGCATCGACAAAGCCGACATCGACGAACGCCAGCTTGTCCACGTCGCCGCCGTCGCAGGACATGAGCAAGTCCAGCACAGGCCGCTCAATCGCCGAGCCGAACGAGGCGTAAGTCAGCCCTTCCAGGTCGCGGGGCGTCTCGACGCCGCGCCCGGCCAGCGCCGCAAAGCCCGACGTGTTATGCTGGATGATCGCGGCGACCGACATAATCGGCATGCCCTCGGCCAGGCTGAAGGTCATCCACTCCTGGAAGCTGACGCCGAAATCTGCCGTGCCGCTTGCGACGATTTGTTCGACCGGGATGTCGCCGCTGGGTTCGACAATCTCGACCACGAGATTGGCTTCTTCAAAATAGCCGTTCGCTTCGGCGACGTAAATGCCGGTGTGGTTGGTGTTGGGCGACCAGTCGAGCATCAGCGTGACGGTGGTGGGTTCGTCTTGCGCCGCCGCCGGGGATGCCCACAGTGCGGCGAGTAGAAGCGCCAAGCCAAGAACTTTCGTTTTGTGTGACATCTTAATCTTTCCTCCATCTTTCATCAATACAAACTTTGCAGACGCGCGCAGCGGTCAGGGCGCACGCATAGATCGGTCGAGTCGCTGAATTGGTCCACCGCCCCGACCGGCGCGAACGACCGGAGGCTTTCGTCTGCGACGGCGGCGCGAATCGCGTCCGAGAAGCGCTCGCCGTGAATGACCCGGAAAGGCCGGTTGTGGAATGGCGAGACCTTCGCCTCCAGCGGCGGCGTGACGCCCAGCGCGTTGTGCATCGCCGCGACGAACTCGTAAGCCGCGACCAGCCAGCGCTCGCGCTCCTGCCAGGCAGCCGCCGCCAGCGCCGCCATGAGCGCCGGGTACAGCTCGCCGCACCCTTCTAACTGCCGGAACGCCGTCCCAAACCACTTCGGATAGGGCGCGTACTGCCTGCGCATCAGGAAGCACAGCATCATCACGTCGCGCACCAGGCGCGCGCCGATGAGCGCCGAACCGACTTCATCGCCTGCGTAGCCGCAGCGCCCCATCAAGTGCTCCTCCTGCCCGATGCGCTGCCACTGCGCCGCGAGCATGTACAGCCACACGTCGCGCGGGTAGTACGCGAACCGGGCGCGCACCGCCTCAAGCCCGCCCGACCCAAGCCCGTCATGATACACCGCGCCCTTGACCACACTCAGCAAGCGCTGCTGCGGCAGAGTCAGCCAGACGCGCGCGGCGATGGGTTCGTAAGGATCAACGCCCAGGTAATCTTTGAAGAATGAGCGAACAGTGTGTATCTCTACGCGGTGATCGACCGGCCCTTCGGTGACCGTCTGGAGCAGGCGCGTCCCGGCGTCTTCGGGATCGGGCGGGCCAAAGTGCGTCGAATAGCCGCGAAACTCGTAGGGCAGTCCGTGCGCCAGCGCCCCGGTGATGCGCGCGCGGTAAGCATCCGCTTCGTCCTCTGCGAGGAAGAGCATCAGACGCGGCCCCCAGTGGTGGTCGGTGGACATCGGCGTATCGAAGCCGAGCACCTCCGAGCCGGGGCCGATCAGCGCGGCGGAGTAGGCGAGACCTGGAAAGTGGGCGTCGAGAACCGGCTTGACGGCTTCGACGTAGAACAGCCGGCACAGTTCGAGGCCGGGTATGAAGTCTTGCATCGTTGAATCTCCTGTTTGCACTGACGCTAATAAATCCCCGGTTCGTCCCACTGCGCCGCACGCGCCGAGGTGTAATACCACGGCAGCGCCGCCCGCTCGACGGCCCAGATCACCGCGAACAGCGCGATGCTCAGCAGCGCCGTAACCACCACGCCCGCGAGCACCTGGTCGGTGGCGGAGGCGCGAAACGAGCGTTGAATGAACACGCCCAGGCCGGCCTGCGCGCCGACCCACTCGCCGAAAACCGCGCCGATCACCGCATACGTCGCGGCGATGCGCAGCCCGCTAAAGAGGCTCGGCAGCGCCGCCGGCAGCCGCACCTTGCGCCAGATTTGGCCGCGCGTCGCGCCCATCGCATTGAACCAGGCGAGAATGTCCGGGTCGGCGGAGGCCAGGCCGTCGCTCGCGTTGACCACAATCGGAAAGAAGCAGACCAGGACTACGACAATCACTTTAGGGCGCAGGTCGAAGCCGAACAGAATCACCAGCCAGGGCGCCAGCACAAAGAGCGGGATGGTCTGCGAGAGCACCAGCAGCGGGTACAGAGCGCGGCGCACCGGCTGCGAGATGTCGATGAGCGCCGCCAGCCCGACGCCGGTCGCCAGCGCCAACGCCAAACCCAGCAGCGCTTCGACCAGGGTATATACCACGTGGCCGGCAAGCGCCGCGCGCTGCGCCCAGCCCGCCGCAATGACCGCCGAGGGCGCGGGAAGCTGCCACGCGGGAACACCGGCGAGCCGCACGCCGGCCTCCCACAGCGCCAGCAGCGCCAGCGCCAGGATGACCGGGGGCGCGGCTTGATCGAGCCGCCTTCGAAGCGCGCCGGGACGGTTCAACGGTACTTCTCCAGCTTGTCGTCAATCGTCGAGCCGCCGAGCGCATCGCCGATTTTGATGAAGGTCACGACCTGCGCCGCGCCGGCCTCGAAGCAAGCCAGGTGCGCCGCCTTCGCAGCGGCCAGCACGGCATCGAGCGTGCCTTCGAGCGCGGTCTCCATCGGGCACACTTGATACTTGATACCGGTTGCGGCGATGGCTGCTATCGCCTTATCGACGATGGGATAGGCGTTGGCGTGCAGCGGCAAGACCTGCACCGCCCCGGTTACGATTCGTTCCTCACTCATGACGTTGCCTCCTGTTCAAATCGCTTGGGAAGAGTTTTCACCACAGAGACACAGAGAACATGGAGACCAAGAAGAAGATGGAGAAGAATGTCTTAAAGAAAACTCTGTGTGCTCTGTGTCTCTGTGGTGAACCTCTTGCATCTTATTTATTATTACGCGCGGCCCGGCGTATGGACCGCCAGCAGCCGCCCGCGCTCGACCCACACCTCGGCGCGCGCGCCCAGCAGCACATTGCTCATGCCGCGCGCCGGACCGAAGTACAGCGTCTCGCCGCGCAGCGGATACTTGAGTCCCCCGGTGCGCACACCGCCCGCATCGCCGCCCAGCGGCAGCAGCGAGAGCGTGTCGCCCGCCGCGCCTTCGATCACGGCGTGCCCTTCGACCAGCCAGGCGGTTTGATCGCCGCTCACCAACCGCGCGTCGATGCCGCGCTCGCGCAGCGCCGGGAGCGCCAGAAGCATCACGTTGCCGAGGGTTTGGTCGAGCCGCCCGCCGGTCGCGCCGATGATGCGGATTTGCGCCGCGCCGCGTTCGACGGCGAGCAGCAGCGCAAGCTCCAGGTCGGTTTCGTCTTTATCGGGAGAGGCGCGGTGAACCTCGACGCCGTGAGGCGCACGGGCCACCGAGTCCAGGTCGCCGACCAGCGCGTCGATTGGCAGCCCCAGCGCGTCGGCGTGGCGCGAACCGCCGTCGGCGGCGATGACCCACATCCCGGCGGCGCAGTTGCGTGCGGCGGCGATGGCGCTGCGCACGGCGGGGCCGTCGTTCAAATGACCGTTGGCAAGAATCAGGGCGTACAAAACGAAAACCACCTTTCGGGCGGAAGGGTGGTTGTGCGGCACATCACACTCCCTCCGCCGGCATTACCCGGATCAGGTTCAAGGGTCGATGCCGCCTGCGGGCATCCTCTCAGCCTGGCTGTCCCAAGCTCCCCTGGACACGCGGTTTGTCAATTGGTTAGATTATAGCTGTGTCGGGCGAGCGCGCCAAGTATTTTGACGGCGCCTCCGCATAGATTATAATTTTTGACCGACCCGCATTGATGACTTCACCAGGCGAGCGACATAATGCATAACAAAATTGCGATACGGTTTATCTTTATCTTTGTCTTGACGTGCTGTTTGTTGACGGCGTGCAGCGGCGGCGCGACATCGACGCCTGTGCAGCTCATGCCTTTCGAAGCCGCCGCGATCTTTCTGCGCTATGCTTCGGCGGGCGACACCGAAAACGCGAGCGCGTATTACTGCGAATACATGCGCGCTACGAAAGAGGGCGATACCTTCGTGCATGCGTTCAGCAACATGGGCGCGGCAGACATCCGGTGCACGCCGGGGCCTTATGCCGACAGCGTGCGCTGTACCTACACCCAGACGCGCGATATCACCGGCAAGACGGCGAACGAAGCGCGCGAGGTTATTTTACGCATGGTCGGCGGCCAATTCTGCGGGCTGCTTGGCGAGCCGGCCATGCCTTCGCCGGCGGCACCATAAGTCCTATCTATGAAGGAGAATCGTCGATGATCACCGATCCGTTCTTACAACAATTGCTCTACCTGCCCGCCATCCTGCACGCCGAGCTATCGCCTGACCGCAAATGGGTAGCGTTCATGTGGTACCGCGTGCATGCGAATATCGATGTATTCGCCGTGCCGGTGGGTGTGGATGCGGCGCCGGCGCCTATCGCGCTGACGCACACCCCCGAGGCGACCATGTTCGTAAGCTGGACACCCGACTCGCGCGCAGTCATCGTATCGGAGGACCACGACCGCGACGAGCGCGCCGCGCTCTACCGCGTTGACCTGGACCGGCCCGGTGAGATGCAGCGCCTCACCGACGACCGTCCCGATTACTTCGTCCGGGGCGGCGACCTTCACCCCGACGGAAAGACGCTGTTCTACGGCGCAAACTACGACTTCGGCGCCGGGAAAGAAATCGAGCCGACCTGGATTTACCGCCACGACCTCGGCACCGGCAAGCGCGTCCCCATCGCGCGCCCGCAGAAGCCAACCTGGGCCATGCCGAGCCTGAACACGAAGGGCACGCATGTCCTTTACATGCGCAGGGACCGCCACCCCGCCGGGATGCAGTACTGGCTCGTCGATGTAGAAGGCAAAGAGGACCGCGAAATTCTCAGCTTCGGCGATGCGGTGAAGGTCCGGGCGCGCTGGTTCCCGGATGGCGAACATATCCTCTTCCTGACCGAATCCAAAGACGGGATGGAGCAGGATCACATGACGCTGGGCGTCTACAACCCCTTCGAGGGCGGGTTCCGCTGGCTGCTCGACGACCCGGCGCGCCATATCGAGAGCGCATGGGTGGCGCCGGACGGCGCGGTCATCGTCGACGAGGTGCGCGACGCGCGCCATGCGCCGACTTACATTGGCGAACTGGGACGCAGCGAACAGCCCTTCCCGGACCTCCCCGGCAACCTGGTCCCGCTGGGGCGCGCACCCGACGGCGCCTGGATCGCGCAGTATTACTCATCTGCCTCGCCTACCGACTTGGTGCGCTTTACCGGTGACGCGCAATCGCCCGCCGACCTGACCTCGCTCATCGATCCGTGGGCGCATACCCAACTCGACCCCGCCGCCCTCATCTCCGCCGAAGATTTCCGCTGGAAGTCCACCGACGGCATGTCGATCCAGGGCTGGCTCTACCGCGCCAAAGACAACCCCAAACGCGCGATCATCCGCGTCCACGGCGGGCCAAGCGCGCACGACGAGGACAAAATCAACACCGAGGCGCAGTATTGGGCCGCGAATGGCTTTAATGTGCTGGCGGTCAACTACCGGGGCAGTACGGGCTTTGGGTTGCGTTTCCGCCAGGCGATCAAAGTGGATGGCTGGGGTGGGCGCGAGCAGGACGACATCGCAGCCGGCGCGCAGGCGCTCATCAAAGCCGGGCTGGCCGAGCCGGGCCGCGTCGGTGTGACCGGCACTTCCTACGGCGGTTACAGTGCATGGGTGCAGATCACGCGCTACCCGCCGGAGGTTATCGCGGCAGCGGCGCCGATCTGCGGCATGACCGATTTGGTGGTCGATTATCACACCACGCGCCCCGACCTGCGCCCGCTCAGCGCCGAGATGATGGGTGGCACGCCCGACGAAGTGCCCGAAAAGTATCACGAGCGCTCGCCGATCAACTATGTGCACCGGATCAAAGGCAAGCTGTTGATCGTGCAGGGCGCACAAGACCCCAACGTCTCGCCGGCGAACGTGGAAGAAGTAACCAAGCGGCTGAAGGAGCACAACATCCCGTATAACCTGCTGGTCTTCGAGGACGAAGGACACGGCATCATCAAGCCGGAGAACCAGGCGCGCCTGTTCACCTACCTGGCGGATTTCTTCGACAAAGCGCTGGGTTAATCTTATTGAGTCGACGCGGGAAAGCAGGGAAGAGGCTTAACGGGTGTGAGCAAAGGTTGTCAGTAAATTGCTTGATACCTCACCCCCTAAATCCCCCTCGCCATGACATGGCGAGGGGGACTTCCAGAGCCGCGCGCGACGATTCCGGTTCCCCCTCTCCACAGGGTGATACCGTTGGCGAAACCGGAAAAGAGCGCCGAACCGGGCGGTAGGGGCGGGTCTGAGACCCGCCCAGGGCCGGT
>JAFGMM010000407.1 GCA_016927535.1 Anaerolineae bacterium | reverse complement strand
CGGCATCATGATATCGAGCAGGATGGCGTCAGGCGGATCGACGACGATCAACGCCAGGGCTTCGGCGCCGTCGAATGCAGTGACCGTCTCAAAGCCGCTCACTTCCAGCATTTGCATTAGGATGTAGTTGGTATCTGGTTCGTCTTCGACTACCAGCACCTTTTTCCCTTTCATGCGGCCTCCGGGTACTTATGGGTGATAACGGAATCCTAGCTTATTTTATGCGCATTTTCCAGCAGGGGAAATCGGCAGGTTCGACAGTCCGGCGTCAGCGGTTATAATTCCTCGCGTCGCTGCGATCTGTATCGAGAGAACCCGAATGAACCATATGCGAGTAGTTGTTCCGGCTGTGCTCTTCGCCGGTGTATTGGGTCTGTTCGCCGGCACATTGGCGACCGAAGTCCTCTTTGGCGACCCCGGCGAATACACGTTCGTCCCGTACATCGGCGGCGTAATCCACCCGCCCGGCTATGCGTTCTATACACTGCTGGCGGGCGTCTGGCAGCGGCTCGTGCCGGTCGGCTCGGTGGCATACCGGGCGCATCTGCTCTCGGCGGCGGCCGGCGCGCTGCTGGCGACGCTGGTCTACGGCTGCGTGCGCGCGCTTACGCCGCCGGATTGGAGCGGCCTGCGCGCATACCTGCCGGGCGTGAGCGCGGCGGTCGGCCTGGCGGCGGCGCATGATATCTGGCAGCATGCCAGCCATGCCAACGCGCACATCATCACGGTGACGCTGGCGGCGCTGGCGCTGTTTTTGCTGCTGCGCTGGGATGCGGCGCGCCCGGCGGCCTCTGATTCCGGCCGGCCGGGTTGGTTTTATCTCTATGCGTTTGCGTTCGTCGCGGGCGCGTCGATTACCCACCATGCGCTGCTGGCGTTCAGCTTCCCGGCGTGGGGGCTGTTCATCCTGGCGGCGCAGCCGCGCTTGCTGCGCGATTGGCGGCGGCTGCTTGCGCTGGTCGGGTGCTTCGCCGCCGGGCTGGTCGCGTGGCTGTACTTCCCCATCCGCAGCGCGACCGGCGTCTCGTTCGGTCCGCAGGGGATGCACACGCTCGACGGCTTCCTCAACCTGGTGCTGGCGCGCGGCCTGACCGTGAACCTGTTTCACTTCGGCCTCGACGAGCAGTGGCAGCGCGCGCTGGTCTTTCTGACGCTGCTGGCGCTGCAATTCAACATTATACAGATTGCGCTCGCGGCGCTGGGATTTGTGCGGCTGGCGCGCCGGGTGCGGCGCGCGGCGCTGCTGATGGGCGTGTTCCTGGTCGTCAACCTGGGCTTTATCGTCAACACGGTGCAGGACGTGATGGCCTATCTCATGGTGCCGTTCATGGGTCTCGCGGTGCTGGGCGGCGTGGGCGTGGTGGCGCTCATCGCGTGGTTGGATGCGAAGCTACCCGGCGCGCGTTGGGCCCCGGCGTTGCTGGCGCTGCTGTTGATCGCGCCGCCGCTGTGGAGCGCGGCGAGCTTGTGGCCTTACGTCAACCTGAACGGCTATACGGCGGCGGCGGATTACGTCGATGCGGTGTATGCGCGCTTTGCCGGCAAAGCGGAGGGCGCGGTCTTGCTCGCCGATTGGGAGCATCTAACGCCGCTCTGGTACGCGATCTACGTCGAGGAACGCGCGCTGCCTGAAGCAGACTTGAAGCTCGTCTACGTGACGGCGGGCGCGAATCCGTGGGTCGATAATGCCTGGGCGCACTTCGACGCGGGGCCGGTCTACGTGACGGGTTACCGCCGCGCGCTGGTCGATGCCGGGTTCCGGCTGCGCCCGGCGCGCGGCGACAGTCTGCCGCCGGGTGATCTATACCGTGTGCTGCTGCCGACTGCATCGCTTGAGCCGGCGCCGCAGTACCCGGTAGGCAAGACGGCGGGCGGCGTGGAGGTCGTCGGCTACGACTTGCCGCTGCGCGCTTTCGCGCCGGGCGATATCGCGCCGCTGGTGGTCTACCTGCGCGCCGAGGGTGCGCCGCCGGAGTCGATCATTTTTCCGTATGCCGAACTTGGAGACATCGCCTACCCTTACACCACCGACAGCCATTGGTTAGCGCCGTGGTGGGAGCCGGGCGAAACTATCGGCGAACGGTACGATATCCGCCTGCCGCCGGATATCGCGCCGGGCGTGTATCCGCTGCGGCTGGGACTGCGTGACCTCATCGCCGGCGAAGATTTGCTTGTGCTCGAATTGGGCGAACTCAATATCGCGGGCGATGCCGGCTACCAACCGCCGCCGCTGCTGGTCGATATCGGGCACCGCGCCGGGCTGGAGGCGGCGTGGGCCGGGCCGCCGCTCGTGGGCGTGAGCGCGCCGTGGGGCGAACCGGTTACCGCGCGGCCCGGCGACCGCATCGACGTGACGCTGGGGTGGCGCGCGCTGGCGCCGGTTGAGGAGAGCTACACGGTGTTCGTGCACCTCATCGACGGCGCAAACCGGGTGTGGGCGCAGAAAGACTATACGCCGCTGGGCGGAGCTTTCCCTACGCAGTTGTGGTTCCCGAAGTGGCTGCCGGGCCAGGCGGTCTGGGACCCGTCGTACCGGCTGGACCTGCCGGACGATATCCCACCGGGCGACTATTGGATCGAGGTGGGGATGTACGGCATGACTTCATTGCAGCGCATCCCGCAGTTCGACGAAGACGGTAATCTTACCGGCGATAGGTATATCTTGGGCGCGGTTCGGGTCGGAGGATAAGATTAAGATGGCGAAAGGCGAGCTAATCGGGCGCGGGCGCACCGCCGACGTGTTTGCATGGGACGATGGGCGAGCATTGAAATTGTTTGCGGATTGGATGCCGGCCGGCGCTGTGCAGCGCGAAGCCGATCTGGGCCGCAAGGTGCACGAGACCGGCCTGCCGGTCCCGGCGGTGTACGGCGTCGTGGAAGTGGACGGGCGGCGCGGCATCGTGTACGAGCGCGTCGAAGGACCGACGATGATCGGTATGTTTGGCAAGCGCCCATGGTTGGGGGGTAAGCTGGCGCGCACGCTGGCCGAATTGCAGGCAGCGACACACGCCCAGAAGGTGAGTGGATTTCCTTCGCGGCGCGAGTATTTCGCCCGCCGGACCAGGGCGACCGACGCGCTCTCGGCGGATCAGAAAGAGCACATCCTGCAAGCGCTGCACGCCTTGCCCGACGACAACGCGCTTTGCCACGGCGACCTGCACCCAGAGAATGTCTTGATGACGGCGCGCGGCCCGGTCATCATCGACTGGATCGACGCGACACAGGGCCACCCGCTCGCCGACGTGGCGCGCACGTGGATGATGCTGACGATGAGCCAGGGGACAGAAGAAACCCCTGCTCTCGTTTTGCTACTGATAAAGCTGTTCCGGTCGCTGTTTTGCCGCGCTTATATGCAGCGCTATCTCACGCTGCGCCCGGAAGCCACGCGCGCCGGCATTGAAGCCTGGCTGCTGCCGGTGCTGGCGGCGCGGCTCGTGGAGAATATACCGGGCGAGCGGGATATGCTGCTGGCGCAGATTGCGGCGCGGCTCTAGGTCAAGCCTGGTCGGTCTTGCCCAGCGCGGCCAACTCTTTTTGATAGGCCTTCCAGCCGGGGCACCAGCCGGTATGCCAGCGCCAGAGCCAGGACAGCAGTGACTTGGGGTTCTTTTCGGCGCGGGCGCGGAAGCTACAGACGGCGCACTTTGATTGAATTTCGGGCTGTTCGCTCATAGTTTCCCTTTCTTGCAGAGTTAAGCATAGGCTGTCTTACATTCTACCACACCTGTACGCGGTTACAGTCTTGTGTTATGGATAGGTCCGTAATCCGTCGGCGAGCGCCGCGCGCAGCGTGGCGGCGCTGACCGGTCCTTCGCGGAATATGACGAGTTCGCCTTCGTCGGTGATCTGCACCACGGTCGAGGGCTGCCCGCCGGGGCATGGCCCGCCGTCCAGGTAGAGCGCGACCACATTGCCCAACTGCTCGACCGCATCGTCTACCGTGATCGGGTTCGGCGCGCCGGCGCGGTTGGCGCTGGTGACGGCGAGCGCGCCGCCCGCCGCCGCGATGACCGCGCGCGTCATGGCGTGGTCGGGTACGCGCACGCCCACCGTGGGCAGCTTGGAGATGAGCGGCGAGAGGCCGGGGCGCTTGGGCACGACCAGGGTCAGCGGGCCGGGCCAGAAGGTCAGCGCCAGTTGGCGGGAGGCCTCCTGCACGAAGGGCAGCGCCACCTCCTCGATTTTGTCCATGCTGCTGAGCAGGACCGGGATGGCTTTGTCCGGCGCGCGGCCTTTGGCCGTGTACAGCGCGGCGACGGCATAGGTGCGTTTGTGCGGGCTGGGGTGCGCCGCGACGCCGTAAACGGTGTCGGTGGGCAGCACGACCAGCTTGCCTTCGCGGAGGGCTTCGGCGGCGAGCGCCCTGGCTTTGGGGTGGTCGATAGGTAAGATTTCGGTCATGTCAGTTCCACTCGGATAATGCGGGGGAGATTCGCGTAGTCGTGTAACAGGTCGATATGGGCGTTGGGAAAAGCGTCACAGGTCATCTGGCCGGCGGCTTCGACCTGGCCGAACCCGCCGATTTCCAGCAGCAGCAGGCCCGGCGCCTTCAGCAAGGCGGGCGCTTGCGCCAGCAGCCGCGCGATGCAGCGCAGGCCGTCCGGCCCGCCGTCGAGGGCGGCGCGCGGCTCGATGCCGGGCATACGATTCAGGCACCGGGTCGGGACGTAGGGCAGGTTGGCGGCGATCAAATCGGCCGGCGCGGTGAGGGGATCGAGCAAATCGCCCTCGACGAACGTGATCCGGTCCGCGACGCCGTGCGTGCCGGCGTTGCGGCGCGCGACGCGCAGCGCCTCCGGGCTGCTGTCGATGGCGGTGACGCGCGCCGGCTGCAAATGAACCGCCAGCGTGACGGCAATCGCGCCGCTGCCGGCGCCCACATCGACGACGTGCAGCGCCGGGCGCGGCATCGCCCAGCCGAGCGCGGCGCCGACCAGGTGTTCGGTCTCCGGGCGCGGGATGAGCACGTCAGGCGTCACGTAGAAATCCATGCCGTAAAAGCCCTGTGTACCCATCAGGTAGGCGATGGGCCATTCGCCGGCGCGCCGGGCGATGTAATCCCGGAACACGTCGGCCTGTTCGTCGCTTAATGTGCGCTCCGGGTGCGCCGCCAGGTGCGCGCGCCCGGTTCGCAGCACGTGCGCGAGGAGCGTTTCAACGTCCCGGCGCGGGGTGAGCGAGGCCGGGCGCAAGGTATGGGTGCTTTGGGCAATGGCTTCGCCGATGGTTAAAGGTGCGCTCATCTTTCAGCCGGAAACCCTCTAAAGCGACACTTCCGCAGCCAGCTTCTCGGCCTGCTCGCGCGCGGCGATTTCGTCGATGAATTCGTCGAGATTGCCTTCCATTACGCTGGGAAGGTTGTAGATGCTCATGTTGATGCGGTGGTCGGTAACGCGGTTTTGCGGGTAGTTGTACGTTCGGATTTTTTCGCTGCGCTCGCCCGTCCCGACCTGCGAACGGCGGGTTGCATCCTGTTCCTCCTGGATGCGGCGCTGTTCCATATCGTACAACCGGGCGCGCAAGATCGCAAGCGCTTTGGCGCGGTTTTGGAGCTGTGAGCGCTCGTCCTGGCAGGCGACGACGATCCCGGTCGGCTCGTGCGTGATGCGCACCGCCGAGTCGGTGGTGTTGACGCTCTGGCCGCCGGCCCCGCGCGAGCGGTACACATCGATGCGCAGGTCGTTCGCGTCGATCTCGATATCCACCTCGTCCATCTCGGCCAGCACGGCGACGGTGGCGGTGCTGGTATGGATGCGCCCGGCGCTTTCGGTGACCGGGACGCGCTGCACGCGGTGCACGCCGCTTTCGTACTTCAGACGGCTGTAAGCGCCCTTGCCCTTGATCTGGAAGATGATTTCTTTGAAGCCGTTGACGCCGGTTTCGTGGGCGCTCATGACTTCTACTTTCCAATTGCGCGCTTCGGCGTAGCGGGTGTAGAGGCGGAACAGGTCGGCGGCGAAGATGCCCGCCTCGTCGCCGCCGGTGCCGGCGCGGATTTCGACGATGACGTTTTTGGCGTCGCGCGGGTCTTGGGGGAGCAGCAGTTGGCGAAGCTCCGGCTCGAGCATGTCGCGCCGTGCAGCGAGCGCGTCGATTTCTTCTTGCGCCAGTTCGCGGAGGTCGGGGTCTTCTTCGGCTTCGAGCAGCGCTTCGGCGGCTTCGAGTTCTTCGATCACCCGTTTATATTCGCGGTAAGCGCCGACGATATCCCCTAGATTGGCTCTTTCCTGCGCCAGTTCCGCGACCCGCTCGTAGTCGGCGATGACGGCGGGGTCGGTCATCGCCTGCTCGATTTCGACATAGCGCGCCTCGATGCCCGCCAGTTTGTCTAACATACCTTTGCTTTTACCTCGACTCGTCCATAGAAAAGCCCCCGGCTCGCAGGGGCGTGTACAGACATATATTATAACACAAACGTCAGGAGCGTTTCCAGATTCGGATGGTTATAAAATTATGACAAGTTAGGCGTCAAGACATCAACCGATCTTTACCCAACCATGTCAGAAACTTGTGATTCGCCATGCTCGGTCAATTTTATGTTGGCTTAGAACGGTTTCTCGTTTAACATTATAGCACTGAGACCACGGCGACACGCGAGGGGTAATCAGCGTGAGCGAAGAAAAACGACAGATACCAGTCTACAAAGTTATCGTTGCCGGCGATGGCGCGGTCGGCAAGACCAGCCTGATCCGCCGCTTTTGCGAGGGCAAGTTCGAAGCCTCGCGCGTGATGACCATTGGGGTTGACTTCCAGACCAAGACGGTCAATATCCAGGGCAAAGTGATCAAGCTGTCGATCTGGGATATTGCCGGGCAAGACCGCTTTGGTTCTTTCCGCGATATGTTCTACCGGGGCGCCAAATCGGCGGCGCTGGTTTACGACGTGACGCGCCTGGAGTCGTTCGAGAACCTGGCGATATGGCGCGATGACATCTTGAAGGTGGCGCCGGGGGTGCCGATGATTTTGGTCGCAAACAAAATTGACCTACCCGATCACAAAATCCTGCGCGAGCGGGCCGAACCCTGGGGGAAGCGCCTGGGTATGCCGTTCTTGGAAACCAGCGCGTTCGACGGGCGCAATGTAGACCGCTTCTTTGGCGGGTTGGGCTATCTGGCTTTGCGCGCCGAGGAGGCGGCGAGAAAGCAAGGCTAGAAGGCGGGTGCGGCGCGCTTTCGCGCTTTTCTGAGTTTGAGACTTTTGGTATCATTAGGCAAGATATAAGACTAGCCCGGCAAAACGGTAAAGGTGTCAGTTGTGCGCGACGAAAACGATTCTCCCGAGTCATCCGAGCGGCAATCACCGGGAGCAGAACTGCCCAGCTCTCCTTTGCACCCGCCGCACCCTGAGACCTCAACGCCGCAGCGCCGGCTGCGCCCCAAGCCGCCCGGCGACCGCCCGAAAACCGACTTCATCATCAAATCTCAAGTAACCGACCCGACCGATGAAGAGATCGCCGCCGATGAGATGCCCACCCAGAGTCAGCGCGAGCGGGCCGAGCGGGCGTTAGCGCGGCTGCGCGAGAAGATGGCCCAGGTAGCGACCGAGTTTGCTACCGGCAAGATCAACCGCGCTCAGTTCAACGCCATCTACAGCCGCTACAACGAGCAGCGCCAGATCACCGAGCGCCTGCTCGAACGCAACCCGAACTCGCAGGCTTGGCGGCAGGTCGTCAAAGAAGGGCATACGACCTTCTTGCGCCAGCACTACCAGGCGCATGTTTTATCCTATGCATTATACGACAATGAAAGCAGTATGCCGCTGTATTCGCTGGGCAATTTCAAGATTGAGACCAGCCTGTTGGTGCCTATGCTTAGTTCGTTCCGCGCCGCCGCCAGCGAGATGTTCGGCGCGGGGTTGAAGAGCACCGAAATCGAAGGAGGGCGTTGGCTCGTGTTCGTGCCGGGTCGTTTTACGACTTCGATTGTGCTGTTTTCGGTCGAGCCGGCCAGCCGCCAATTGGATCTGGTGCAAGACCTGCACCGCGATTTTGAACGCGCGAACCAACAGGCGTTGGCGCGCGGGGTGCGCGATCAAGAGACGCTGGTCTTTCCGCAGCGTGCGCTCGTCGAACGTAAACTGTGATGACCGGACCTTCGAGTGTAGCGCTTGCCCACTTGTTCCGTGAGGTCGTCTCGCTCGTGCTGCACAGCGCCGAGCTGGATGAGACGTTGCCGCGCGCCTTACGCGAGGTGCGGGTGCTGATGCCGGAAAGCACCATCGGCCTTTACCGCTATTGGCCCCGGACCGAGGAACTGGAACTTATCACGGTGGTGCCGGACGAAGACACCCAATCGCTGGTCGGTACGCGCTTCTCGCTCGAAGGCTGGCGGCCCGGCGAGGTGGTGCGCACCCGCCGGGCGATTCACATCCCTTCGATCAAACTCAAGTCCGATGCGCCCGCCGTGGATTTGTTGTGTGCGCCGGTGCTGGGCGTCAACCGCGATGTACTAGGGGTGCTTCAGGCCGCTTCGACCCGGCCTAACGCTTTTTTGGACGAAGACCTTGACACCCTGGTCGCGGTCGCCAGCTTGGTGGGCTTGGCCGAGGAAAACGAGCGGCGCGGCGAAGCGCTGCAAGCGGCGGCAATCAACCGGGCGCAGGCCGAATACATTGCGGCCATGGCGGATATGACCTCGCACATCACGCACCGCGTCGTCAACGAGATGGGCGCGATTCGCCTGGCTGTGCAGGTGTTGCAGCGCCAGCACGAGCGCGGCAAGCTCTCCGACCAGGATTTCAAAGAAAAGCTGGACGGCATCGAGCATAACGCTAGCGATACGATCAACGTGGTGCGGCGCATCCAGCGCCCCTTCGACAAGATCGACACGGTTGCGGTCCAGCTCGAACCCATGCTCGACGACGTGCTGGAGAAGTTGATCCCGCCGGATCTGTTGGTGATTCGCCAGAGCGCCGTTGATTTGCCTGCCGTACTCGCCACGCGCCACCTGGCCGAAGTGTTTCACCATCTGATCAGCAATGCGCTCGACGCCATGTCTTCGGTAGATGACAAGCGGCTCATCGTGATTACCCGCTGCGCGGACGCCGAACACATCGAGGTGGTGTTGGAGGATAACGGCGTAGGGCTGTCGGAGGAGATGCGCGAAGGCGGGCTGTTCCGGCTGGGCGTGACCGATAAGCGCGAGAGTATGGGCTACGGGCTGTGGTGGTCACGGCTGTATCTTTCGCGGATCGGCGGCGCGCTCGACACGGAGCCGGCCGCCGGGCGCGGCGCGCGCTTCACCGTGCGCGTGCGCACGGCGGAAGAAAACCCCTTGTGGTGAACTTCGCGCTTCTCTTGGGTTCGACGCCATCGGCGACGAGATAACTACGTTTTAGATTATCGGAACCCTATGGACGCTGCGAGTGTCGCCGGCCTTGTCGTATTGTGTACCGTCGCGCCGACTTTGGTCAGTTGGTTGGTCGGGTGTGGTCTTCGTCGTCTCAATCGCCGGCGGGGTTGGTGTGGTCTGCGTACCCGTGCGGTGCAGACCCTCTTGATCGGATTCATATCCTTTTTGCTCGTTTATCTTCTGTTCGCGCGGTCATGGGCCGCGAGCATCTACGTTCCTTTCATGGACTCGTCCTGTCTCTGGCCCAGAGTACCGCTTAATTGTGGAGAGATAAAGCATACGACCGTCAACGAGACCTGGCTGCGCCTGATGATTCCGCCGCCGGTGCGGAATGAATGCTATTCTGACGACGAATGGGTCTGTCGGTGCGCAGACATTGCCTTCGCCCGCGGCCTAAACGGAGACTGGACCGCCGCCGGCGTTTATCTATTCGGCGCGTCTTTGAGTTATGTCACTGCGATAATCGCCGGCGCGGTCATCTGGCGGTGTACCCGCCCGGCTAAGCTGTAGCCGCTACGTTTCCTCTGTCGCGTTTGCCCCGGCAGTCTCCGGCTCCGGCGTCATTTGCACGGTAGAGGGGATGTCCCGGTCGTCTTCGGGGGGAGGGGGTTCTGGTGTTTGCGGCGCCGGGGCGGGCGGCAGGGGCGCCGGGGGCGCGTCGGTCGGGTTCTCGGCTTGAGGCACTGCTTCGGCAGGCGGTGCGGGCGGCG
>JAFGMM010000406.1 GCA_016927535.1 Anaerolineae bacterium | reverse complement strand
CTCTTATCCCCCTCTCCATTGGATGGAGAGGGGGAAGACGCGCGAAGCGCGGCGGGGGTGAGGTAAAAGCTTATTTTCAAAGGAGCTTCAGTTTGACCCTTTCCCCTTTACGACTTGGCCTCTGTAGCCTTATCCGGCGGCGGCCATCCTGCCGGGCTGTCGGTCGAGTCGTAGCCGCGCCCGAACGCCGAGTAGGTGAATCCCATCTCGCGCATCCGCTTAGGATTGTAGATATTGCGCCCATCGACCAGGACCGGCTGCGCCATCGCCTCCTTGATCCGCTTCATGTCCAACTGTTTGAACTCGTTCCAATCGGTGACCACCACCAGCGCATCGCATCCCTTCGCCAGGTCGTAAGCGTCTGTCGCAAAAGTGATGTCCGACATCACCCGCCCGGCCTGGTCCATCGCCACCGGGTCGTAGGCGCGGATCCGCGCGCCGAGTTCTTGCAGCCGCTCGGCGACGGTCAGCGCGGGCGCGTCGCGGATGTCGTCGGTGTTGGGTTTGAAGGCCAGGCCCATCAGCCCGATGGTTTTACCTGCCAGTTCGCCCAGTTCTTCTTGCAGCTTATGGATCACGCGGAGGCGCTGGTGGGTGTTGATTTCCATGACCGCCTGTAACAACTGGGGATGCCGCCCGTGTACCTGCGCCATGTAAGCCAGCGCCTTGACGTCTTTGGGGAAGCACGAACCGCCGTAACCGATGCCGGCGTCGAGGAAGTGATGCCCGATGCGCTTGTCGTAGCCCATGCCCTGCGCGACCTCTTTTACGTCGGCGCCCAGCGCCTCGCAGACGTTGGCGATTTCGTTGATGAAGCTAATGCGCGTGGCGAGGAAGGCGTTGCTGGCGTATTTAATCATCTCGGCGGTGCGCAGGTCGGTGACCACAATCGGCGCGCGCAGCGGCAAGTGTAGCTCGGCAACCTGGTTGGCGGCCTCCGGGCTGAGCGACCCTAGTACGGTGCGGTCGGGGTTGAGAAAGTCGGCGATGGCCGAACCTTCGCGCAGGAACTCCGGGCAGCTCACCACACTAAAATCGACCGGCTTGGGCTGGTTCTCGCGGACGATGTTCGCCACCCAGTCACCGGTGCCTACCGGCACGGTGGACTTGTTGATGATAATCAGCGGGTGGTCCATCACCTGGGCAATCGAGCAGGCGGCGTCGCGCACGTATTGCAGGTCGGCCTCGCCGTCCACGCCCTCCGGCGTGCCCACGCAGATGAACACAAACTTGGCGTCCTTCAGCGCCTCTTCGTAGGAGGTGGTGAAGTGCAGACGCCCGGCCTGGACGTTGCGCTCGACCATGCTGCGCAGACCCGACTCGTAGATGGGCATGATGCCTTTTTTGAGGTTGTCGATTTTTTCTTGGTTGATGTCGAGCGCGGTGATCCGGTTGCCCAGGTCGGCGAAGCACGCGCCGGTCACGATGCCCACATACCCGACGCCCACAACACAAATTTCTCGCATTTTCTCTTTTTCTCCCGTCTCACTTGAATTGAAGTCGAACAGGGGGAACGTTACGGACGTTCCCCCTTCGGTCCGACAACTATAACGCACCTTGCCGACCTGACAAGAAGGGATTTCTATCTCTCCGGTCCTATTTGTTCTACCGTGGTGAACAACACGCGCACCGCCCCGGCGCGCCGCAGCGCCGCCTCCAGCGCGCCGTGATCTGTGCCCTCTGCCAGCGCGATCATGTTGCCGCCGCGCCCGCCCCCGCTGAGTTTGGCGCCCGGCGCGCCGGCCGCGCGCGCCGCATCGACCAGCGCATCGAGCGCCGGGCACGAGACGGTCAGCGTTTGGAGCAGCGCGTGGTTCCGGTTCATCAGCGGGCCAAGCGCGCCGGTCTCCCCGGCGGCGATGTGGGCGCGCGCCGCTTCGACGACGGCGCCGATTTCGGCAAAGACGCGGTCCCAGCGTTCGGGGGCGCGTCCGTGCAGCCGCCGCACGTCGCCCACGGCGACGCGCGTCGGGCCGGCGATGCCGGTGTCGGCGATGGCGAGCGTAAACGGCGCGCCGATGGTGAAGCGCTGCGGGGCTTGGCCGCGCACAAAGTAAACCGGCTGCCCGTACACGACCACCGTATTGTCGATGCCGGAGGGGGTGCCGTGGTGCACCTTCTCCACTTCGTAGACCAGTGTGTTGAGCCGCTCGTCCGGCAGGGGCGCGCCGAGCGCCGCGCTCAGCGCGCGCGCCAGGGCTGCGCTCACCGCCGCGCCGCTGCCCAGCCCGCCGGCGATGGGAATGGTGGAACTGAGCACCAGGGTGAGATCAGGTGGATCGGCGTCGAGTGCGTCTAGGGTAAGGCGCAGAATCAAGGCGAGCGGATGATCGTCGGAAAGGCAGATGGTCTGCGCAAGGTTCGCCGCGACGATGCGCAGGCCGGCGCCCGGCGGCGCCGGGCGGGCGCGGGCGACGGCGCGCCGGCTGTGCACCGGGACGGCAATCGCCGGTTGCCCGTATACGACGGCGTGCTCGCCGAACAGGATGACCTTGCCAGGCGCGCTCCCGATTAGAGTCATGGCTATGACCCGGCCAGGAACGAGGCGAGAAAGGCCGTGATTGCGCCGTTGTGCGGCAAAATGTAAATGATGAAAATGCCGGTCAGCCCGCAGAGCACCAGGTCGATTTGAAGCGGGCGGTCTTTAAGCACTACCTCGTCGGGTGCGCCGCCTTCGCCGTGCACGTGGATGAGATAGAGATAGCGGAAGATGCCGTATATCACGTAGGGGATGGTAAACATCATCGTGTAGCGCGCGTAAGGGCCGGTCGCCTCGAAGGTGTAGAGCGCGTAGACCACCAGCGAGCTGGTGGTGACCACGTTGAGCAGTTGGTCGAGCAGGGCCAGGTTGTACTCGCGGTAGGTGGTGCGGTGAAGTTCGGCGTCGGAGGCGAGCGTGATGAGTTCTTGCCGCCGTTTGCCCACCACCAGGAACAGCGCCAGCATGATGGTGAAGACGTACATCCACGGCGAGAACTGCTTGACCGTGATGAGCGACTGCCCGGCGGCGACGCGCAGGACGAAGCCGGTTGCGATGGCGAGCATGTCGATGATGACGATGTTTTTGAGCCAAAAGGAGTAAGCCAGGTGCAGCGCCAGGTAGGTGATGAGCATGAGCGCGAACCACGGCGCCAACAGATAACCGAGCGCCAGCGCGACCAGGGGCAGGAGCAGCGCGGCGGTGGTCGCCGCCCGGACGGAGATTTCGCCGGCCGGGAGGGGGCGTTTGCGTTTGGTAGGGTGGAGTTTGTCGCGTTCGATATCGACGATATCGTTGACTAGGTAGATGGTGCTGGCGATGAGACAGAGCAGCGCGAAGCCTACTAGGGTGCACAGAAACGGCCTTCCAAGTGGGAAGAACTGTCCATCGAAGAACAGCGGAACGAAGATGAACCCGTTTTTAACCCACTGCTTGGGCCGCATGGTGCGCAGCAGGCCGAAGAGGGTTTGTTTTGACAGCATCAAGGATCATTCCATATCGATTGACGATTGGTCGGTATTTACACAAGGGTGAATTATAGAGGCAAGCCGTCAGGTGTCAATCCAATTTATGGTATGCGATCAATTTTATGACAATGAACAGACACCAAGCGCTATTTCAAAGCTTGTTTGATGGCCTGGGATAGCTGCTCTAAGCTAGGCGGTTTGTGCAGCCAGGCCGCCAACCCCTGCGCCTCGAGATTCTCCAAGTGGTCTTCGAATTGGTCATCCAGGGCGTGTCCCGTCAGCAGCATGATCTTGACCGACCTGTCCTTCTGTTTTAAGGCATGGAACAGCGCAATCCCGCCCATCTCCGGCATCACGACATCGCTGAGCACCAACGCAATGTCTTTGCGGTGCTGCTCCCAGGCGACCAGCGCCTTGCCGCCGTCGCACGCCGTCAGCACCCGGTAGTTCAACAGTTCCAGGCTCTCGACCAACGCTTCCCGTGTCATGGCGTCGTCTTCGACCACCAGGATCATTTCGCCGCTGCCGCGTATAAGGTCCTGGATATCCGAGTCCGGCGCATCATCCGACCGCGCCGGTAGGACCGGTAGATAGAGCGTGAAGACCGTGCCCTCGCCCGGTTTCGAGGCAGCGTCGATGTGACCGTCGTGCTGCTTCATGATGCCGTAGACTTGCGGCAGGCCCAAGCCGGTGCCCTGGCCGGGTGGTTTGGTGGTGAAGAAGGGTTCGTAGATGTAGGGCAGCACATCGGGCGCGATGCCCACCCCGGTATCGGCCACCGTTATGCTGATCCACTCCCCGGCTTTCATGTCGGGCAGCGGACGATTGTTCTCGGTGAAGGATGCCCGCGCCAGGCCAATGTGCAGACTGCCGCCCTCCGGCATGGCGTCGCGCGCGTTGATGACCAGGTTCATAATCGCCTGCTGGAGGCGCGTCAGGTCGGCGCTGACCATGTATTCACCCGGCTCGTACACCAGGTCGAACTTGATGCTCTCCGGCAGGGTGCGCCTCAGCAGTTTAACCTGTTCTTTCAAGAAGGGCACCAGGTCCAGCGGCTTGCACTCCATCACCGAACGGCGGCTAAAATCCAGGATTTGCTCGATCAAATCGGTGGCCCGGTGGGCTTGCTGCACGATGGTTTGCAGGCGTTCGGTCGCCCTGGGCGGCAGGTCCGCCGTTTTGAGCAGGATTTGCACGTACAGCACAATGACCGCGACGATGTTGTTGAAATCGTGGGCGATGCCGGCGGCGAGTTGGCCCACCGCCGCCAGCCGGTTTTGTTGTTGGATGCGCTTCTGAGCCTCGCGCTCCTGGGTAACGTCCCGGATGACCAGCAGCCAACCGCCGGTCGGCGGGCCGGTTTCGATAGGCCGGGCGATGATCTCAAAAGTCTGGGGCGATCCGCCGCCGGCCGCCGTTTTAACCTCGTGCCATAGACCCTCCGGGGGAGAGGTGAGCAGGGCATCCAAAGGCTGGTCGCCGAGATGGGTGAGGATGTTTCCCATCCCGGCATGGTTCAGCGCCGCCAGGTATTGATCTGCCGCCGGGTTTGCCAGCACGATTTGTCGGGTCATGTCGAGCAGCAGCACGCCTTCGGGCACGGTTTCGATGATCTGTTGGACCTGCCGGGCGTGCTCTTGAATCCGCGCGATCAGCAGCGAGCGCTCTTCTTCGGCCCGCTTGCGCTCGGTGATATCGATTGAGTTGCTGCACAGCGCGTAGGGCTTCCCGTCGGCGTCGCGCAGCAGGAACTTGCTGGCGAGGTAGATGATGCCAGTTGTCCGTCCCACCTCCTCGAACTGCATGGCCTCGCCGCTTGCGATTACCTGCGCCTCCTGCGGGTCCCATCTATCGGTGTAACCCAGGTGCGGGAAAAGCTCCAGGATGGTTTTACCGATGACATCGCGGTTGCCCATGCCGCTACGCTCACGCCAGCGCCGGTTGACCATCATGTAACGGGCCGCCAGGTCTTTAACGTACATGGGCGCCGGTATGTTATCGAAGATGTCTTGAAGCTGCTGCTGCGTCCGCTTGATGGTCTGTTCGGCGCGCCGCTGCTCGGTGATATCGAAGATAGCCCCGTCGATGCATGCCAACTCGCCGTCTTCGCCAAAGATCGCTTGGCCTTTCTCGTAGACCCAGCGCACCTCGCCGCCGGTATGCAGAATCCGGTATTCGATGATGTAAGGTTGTCTTTTCTCCACCCACTCGCGCACGGTCTGTTCGACCCATTGGCGGTCGTCGGGGTGGATGGCGCTGGCATAGGTTCGGACACGATTTTGGATGAAATCGGACGCCGGGTAACCGGTGATATCCTCGATGGCGTCGCTGATGAAATACATTGTCCAGTCGGAGTCTAATGCGCACCGGAAGACGGCACCCGGAATATTTGCGACCAGGGTTCTGAACTGTTGTTCGCTCTCCTGCAAAGCTTTCTCGGCCCGCGTCCGGTCGGTGATGTCCTCCACCGTCGCCACCATGCCATCCATTACACCGGCCTCGTCGAACAGCGGCGCGGCGTTGATGGTGAGCAGCACGCGCTGCCCGGCGGCTCTCTCGATAGCGTGGCGCACGTCGTACACCGGCTTGCCGGACGCCGCTACTCTTTGAAACGGCAGTTCATGATTGGGAAAGGGTCTGCCTAGATGATTGACGATGCGCCACTGCGGGGCGTTGTAGGCGCGTTGGGTGATCTGGTCTTTGCTCAGCCCTAAGACCTGCTCGGCGCGGCTGTTGGCGAAAGTGATCTGGCCGTCTTTGTCCATGACGACGATGCCGGCCGGGCTGGTCTCCATCACGCGCGCCAGTAGGTCGCGCTCGCGGCGCAGCGCTTCCTCTATCCGTTTACGCTCGGTGATATCGGTTGTCACCACGTAGCGGTCGATTGGCCCGTCTTCCCAGCGCTTGAGAGTATAGCGGTTGTGAATGCAGCGCCGGGCGCCGTCCGGTCGGAGAATCCAGAATTCAAGCTCGGCCGGCTGTTCACCGGTCCGGCGCGCCTGCTCAGCAATCGCTTGCAGCCTTTCGCGCTCTTCCGGCGCGGCGAACGCCAGGCTGTCTAGCCGTACCATTTCTTCCTTAGATCGCCCGGTGATTTCACAGCAGCGGTCATTGGTGTAAACCACCCGCCCATGCTCGATGATGGTCAGACCATCCTGGATGCTGTCGGCCATGCCCCGGAAAAGCTCCTCGCTCTTGCGCAGAGCCTCCTCGGCGCGCTTGCGTTCGGTGATGTCGCGGGTAAGTGCGACGAAGCCGCTGGGGTTCCCCTGCTCGTCTTTAAGCAGCACGGCGTTTAGTTCGGTGTCGAAGACTTCGCCGCTCTGCTTCGAACACTTGTATTCAATCACGCCGCTTCGCCCGCTGTTCAACGTTTCTTTCAAGCTCGCCAGCGCCCTGGCCCGGTCACTTTCGGCGATGAATTCGAAAGCGCTTTTGCCGATGATTTCTTCTTTTTTACATTCAGGCCCATACAGCCGGACCGTGGCCTCGTTTATTTCCAAGATGACGCCTTGCAGGTCGGTGAAAGTAATGCCGTCCGTCACCGACTCGAACATGGCGCGGATTTTCTCGGTCGATTCCCGCAGGGCAGCTTCGGTGCGCCGGCGCTCGACGACTTCTTGTTCAAGCCGTTTGTTGGCGCTGCGGGCCTGCGTGAGCGCGCGTTGCAATAACCTGGTGGAGAACCATTGTAAGAGCGCGATGGCGACGAGCGAACAGATCACTATGATGGCGGCGGGCACGAATATGTCCGGTTCGTCGTCGTGTATCAGACCGGACGCCAGGTATGCTGCGGTGCTCAGGATGACCATCACCCACTGTGCTCTGACGCCCTGGAGCATGGCGCTGAGCAGAATGGCGACGGTGTAGATGACCGTCGCCGTCGTCAGCAGACCGGAGCTCCAGTTGATGGCTACGGCAAGGAGAAAAAACATCGCAGGCGGGATATAGCTCGCCAGGCGCCAGCGCCCTGACCCGACCAATCCCCAGCCGCCGAGCAAAGCCAACCCCAGGACGGTCATGGTAATGATGTCTTGAAAGGCAAATACGCCGGCGATCCAGCCCGCAACGATAATCCCGCTGGGGACAAGCAGCGCTACGCCGATCATGACCAGGATCACCCGGGTCATATGTTCCCGCCGCGCCTCTTCTTCGTCGATGGCAGCCGGCCGGGTCAACTTTTGCCATAAAACTCGTAAACTGCTCACAATCGCGTCTCTCCATGTGTCTTCATACATCTATCTATCATACGCATACTTTCGTCAGAAGAGAATGTATACTATCAATTCTGACTTGACGATTCGGCCCGTGATGCTGCGATGGCTGCTCTGATACGCTGGACTTTTCAATCGAAGGAGAATACTGGCGGCTTTCTACAGGTTCCCTTTGCTTTATACCTGATATGATACCCCGGATGTGTCTATAAAGAGACCTAAGCGTCTGGGAAACCTTCTGCTTTGCATTCATCGTCTTGACTCGTAGTTTGATGGTGTCGGCGGTGAGTGCTCTAGAAGCCGCTTCTTTCGGCGCATCGACCCTCGGCGCGTCATTTCTCGAATGGTCTTTTAGAGCACTCCTGTATTTTGATTTGCAGGGCCGCCTGCTTTACAATCTGCAAAAATCGTATCAGCCTTTTTGGAGATGCGGATATGAGAGAAAAAATGCGATTAATAGCAGTGATTGCAGGACTGCTTATTGCTTTGACGGCGGGAGTCGTGATCGGCGTTACGTTGGCGAACGCAAAGACCGCTTCGGCAGAGCCGCTGGTCGCGGTCCCGACCCCGCTGCCGGAGGCGATGTTGGCGAGCCTGGATATCGAAGAACAGCTTACGATCAATGTCTACCAGCGCGTCTCGCCCAGCGTCGTCCACATCACCAGCCGCCGCTACGAGATGGGCTGGCGCGGCGTGGTCCCGAGCGAGGGCACCGGTTCCGGTTTCGTCATCGACGATACGGGCCATATCGTGACCAACTATCACGTGATCGAGGGCGCCGAGGAGGTCGAGGTGCTGACCAGCGACGGCGCGGTGTACCCGGCGACTATCGTGGGCAGCGACGCCTACTACGACCTGGCGGTGCTGCGAATCGACACGCAGGGCGCACCGCTGCTCCCGCTGGAACTGGCGCCGACCGACAGCTTGCTGGTCGGGCAGCGCGTGATCGCCATCGGCAATCCCTTTGGCCTGGACCAGACGCTCACGACCGGCGTCATCTCGGCGCTGGGTCGTACCATCGAGTCGAACACCGGGACGCTGCTCGGCGAGGTGATCCAGACCGACGCCGCGATTAATCCCGGCAACTCGGGCGGCCCGCTGCTCGATTCGCGCGGGCGCGTGATCGGCGTCAACACGGCGATCCAGTCACTGTCGGGCGGCTCGGTGGGGATCGGCTTTGCGGTGCCGGCGCACATCGTGGCGCGGGTAGCGCCGGCGCTCATCGCCCAGGGACGTTATCCCCACCCGGTATTGGGCGTATACCTGCGCGAACTGGGCTTCGAGGTGCAGCCCTCTGATACCGGCCCGCAGAACGGTCTGCTGATCGTCGGGCTGGTGGAGAACGGCGCGGCGGTGCGGGCCGGTCTGCAAGCGGCGCAAGCCAAGCAGGATATGCGCGGCACGGTGTGGGTGGGCGGCGACATTATCACCGCCATCGACGGGCAGTCGATGCACACGCGCGACGATCTCACGCTCTACTTGGAGGGCAACCGGCGGCCTGGCGACACGATTACCGTGACCGTCGTGCGCACCGGGGGCGCCGGCGAACGGCAGACGCTTGATGTCCCGCTGGTGCTCGGCGAGGTGTATTTCAGCAACAACAGCTAACAGCCAACAGCTAACAGCCAACAGCTAACAGCTAGTTTAAGGCACCGTCACGCTGTGCTGGATGCCGAACGAGGTGCCGTCCGGGGCGGAGGGGATGAAGTCGAGGCGGGTGATGGTGCGGCGCGGTGGGTTGGCGTCGCGCGGGTGCACCAGCCAGATTTCCAGCGGGACGGTCGCGCTCTCGCCGGGCCGCAGATCGTGCGCCGGCTTGAGAAGCGGGTCGTCGTCCCAACCGCAGCGGAACCAGCCGTCATCGAGCGTCACTTCCCAGTAGTAGCCGCCCTGCGCGCTCGGCTCCCAGCCGTTAGCGAAGATCGTCTCGTGATACCGGCAGCCGGCGTATGCCTGGAATATCAACCCGTCGCTGGTGGTGACGAGGAACTGCCACAGCGGGGCGGTGCCGTACTCGCGGTCCCAGGTCATCGGCACCGGTACTTCGCGGTGCGCCGCCTTCAACAGGGTGACCCAGTGCCGGTTGCCGTCGGGCTGCCGGATGGGATACCAGTTGCCGCTGGCGAGGGCCGGCTCGAGACTGTGGTTGGTGACCGTGACGTTCATAAACGCCTGCCGCCCGTCCGTGCTGTAATTGAAGCCGCTGATGGTGAACGTCGCGCCGCTGAGCGTGGGCGACGGCGCGGCGGTGGAGGTCGGTTTGGGCGCGAGAGTCGGGGTGAGCGTGGGCGTGCCGGTCGGCATGGGCGTGGAGGTGGGCGACGGCGAGACGGTGGGGCTGGGCGTCCCGGTGACCGAGGGCGTGAAGCTGGGCGTGACGGTGGAGGTGAGCGTGAGAGTGGCGGTCGGCGCGGGCGCGGGTGCGCAGGCCGAGATGCCCAGCACGAGGATAGGCAGCGCTGCCCTTAACGCCCACTTGATCCCGGCGCGCATGGGTGATTACTTCGCCTTGACGTAGAACACGTGATAGCCGTATGGCGGCAGGTCTACGTACAGGCCGCGCAGATTCAGACCCTCGCCATCCCGTTCGTAAGCCACGCCGTTCATCACGTCGTTGAACACCCACGTGCGCCGGCCCAGGTCGTCCCACGGCAAATGAATGTGCGCCTGCGACTGCTGCGGTCTCAAGTTGACGACGGCTAAGCGGCGCGCTGCGCCGTGCGTCCAGGCGCACGCGGTGAGGTTGCTGTGCGTGGAGTTGCTGTGCCAGGCCGGGTAGATATCTAACAAGGCCCACGCGCCATCTTGATAAACCGGCCGCGAGATTTCTTTCAGCAGCCGGCCATAGAAAGCGGGCAGGTCGGCGTGAACCGGCTCGTCGGGCGCGCGGCCCAACTGCACCGGCATCTTGATGCGCCGCCCTTCTAACTGCCCATCGTGCAGCAGACGCGCGCCGGGGACGGTGCAGATCAGCACGGCGGCGGCGCGGTCGAGGCCCGGCCCAAAGGTCGGCAGAGCGCGCGGCTCGTCGTGGTTTTCGATGAAGCGCACCAGCCGCGCCTGGTAAGCCAGTTCGGCGCGCAGATGGTCGTGTGCGCCGCGCGCGTCGTCGGCGCGCAGCCGGTCGTAGAGAGTCTTATCGTACACGTAGTCAAAGCCCTGCTGCTGGAGTTCCCATTCCAGGTTCCAGTACGCCTCCGCGATAAATAGAAAGCCGGGGTGGGTTTTGCGCACCGGCGGGATGACGAATTCCCAGAAGTCGTCGTTGATGGCGGCGGTGTCGGGTTTGCCGCGCTTGCCCCAAGTGCGCTGAAAGACGGCATTGAGCGGCAGCATCGCCATGTCGCAGCGCACGCCGTCGCACTGTCCGGCGATGCCGCGCAGGACCTCGACCGTCGCGCGCCGCACTGCGATGCGGGCTGTGTTGAGCTGCACCGTATCGGTCCACGGCGGGAAGTACGGGTCGCGCCCGTGCGCGTAGATGACCGGTTTGCCGTCTACTTCGACCGTGAAGTACCTATCTGGGAAGTTGGCGAGGTCCTCTTGGTCGCCTTGCATAAAGTGCTGCGGATTCGTCAGCGTATCCGGGTGATCGACCGCGAGGTGATTGGGCACGAAATCCAGGATCAAGCGCATGTCGCGCGCGGCGAACTGCTCGCGGATGGCCGCCAATCCCGGCGCCCCGCCTAGTCGTGCATCGACTTCGTAGCGCCGGATGGCGTAAGGCGATCCTACCACATCGCCGGACGTGAAGTCCGGCAGGGCGCGGCGGTATTCGGCCTGCAAGCCGGGATGGGCGCGGGCGATCTCGGCGCCGGCCGGGCTGCGTTGCCAGACGCCCATCAGCCAGATGGCGTCGAAGTGGTCACCTGCCAGGCGGTCCAGTTCCTCGGCGGGGACGTTGGCGAGTGTGATGGGAGCGCGGTCGCCGGACTGAGCGCTCAAGCGGTGCAGCCATGTCCACGTGTTGATCTCATAGATGATCGGAAACCTGGGCCAAGCCATATGTGTATTCCTTAAATCAAGTTTCACTACCGGACACTTTTTGAAAAGGGTTGAAGCTCACAGGTAAACTCCTGAAAATTCGACAGAAAGAAAGGAGTGATACCCAT
>JAFGMM010000405.1 GCA_016927535.1 Anaerolineae bacterium | reverse complement strand
GGCGACCATCGCTTTACCGTACAGCAAAACCTTTTTCCGCGAACCGCTGGCGGCGTTCTGCCTGCTGCTCAGCGCTTACGGCCTGGAACGCTGGCGGCAGACGCTTTCAAACGGCAGCCGGCGTCGCTGGTCCTGGCTGGCGCTGAGCGTCCTGGCATTCGGTGCAGCGCAGTTTACCAAAGACGCCTCAATATTAGCCGTGCCTGCATTGTTGGCGGTTGCGCTACCCGCCTTTGCCGGTCTCGGCGTCCGGTGGACGCGCGCGCGGATACGTCAATTGCTCTGGATATTGGGCGCCGGCGCGTTGGCGCTGGCGGCGCTGGCAGTACCGGCCGGCTACGAAATGGTGCGTCGCCTCGCCGGGGCTAACCTGGAGTGGGTGCCGGAAGCGGTGGGGGGATACCTCATCAGCCCAGGCAAAAGCATCTTCGTGTATTCGCCGGCGCTGCTGTTAGGGCTGGCCGGTGTGGTCGCCCTGGCGCGGATGCACCGGTGGCGCTACGTTCTGGCGCCGCTGCTCCTGCTCGCCGGGTTCGTGCTGGGTTACGCCATTCTGCAAAACGCCCGGTGGTTTGGCGGGCAGGGATGGGGCGCGCGCTATATGACGCCGGTCACCGGGATGCTGCTGCTGCCGGCGCTCCCGATTTTTGAACCCGTGCTCGAAGGCCAGGCGTCCCGTGTGACGCGCGCCGCCGTCGTTGCGTTGGTCGCGCTCAGTGTTGCCGTGCAGATCATCGGCGTCGCCATCCCGGTCACGCGCTACGGCCAACTCGTCCCGGAGGGCGTCGCGTGGACGACCGGCGTATGGGAACCGGCGCAGACACACATCGCCGCCAACCTGCAATTGATGAGCAATCCCGACGAATGGCGCGGGATTGCGTGGTGGCACATCCTGGGACGCGACTTCACCGTGCCGGCGCTGTGCGCGCTGCTGATGGGATGCTTTGCGGCCGGCATGATCGTCTGCTCACGGGCGCGCGGAGCGCTTACCTTGCGCCGTTTGCTCGCCTTGGCGGCGGCGGCCGGCGTCGCAGTGACCGCCGTGTTCGGCTACGCGCTGAGTCGCTACACCGCAAACGACACCGACTACCTGGGCGGCTACCAACCGCTCCACGACATGCTAAACTATCTAGGCGAACACGTCGCTCCCGGCGAGATCGTCGCCCTCGACAACCCGCGCTACCGGCTTTTCTTCTACACCTTCAACAAGCGCCAGCGCCTCCACGTCGTCGTCATGCCGAACAGCCCCGGCGAGCAGCCCTCGCCTGACCAGCCGCCGGAGATTGTCTCCGACAACCCCGATCACCTGATCCGAAGCTGGATTCCGCGCGCCATACACACCCTCGCCGGCGAACACCCGGCGATGTGGCTGGTGATGGATAGCAGCCCGTTCATCCCGTGGAGCGTGCGCCCGGTCGAGCAGTGGATGGCGCGCCACTATTTCCCGGTCGATGAGCACCGCGTCACCGACCAGGTGCGCGCCGTTTACTACAGCACCGCCCATGCACCGCAGCCGTTTATTCCGCCCTGGCCCGCCGAGCTGTCTGGCGCGGTGTTCGGCGATATGCTTGAGTTAGTCGGCTATGACCAGACACAAGACGGCAAAATGGTCAATCTCTCGCTGGTGTGGCGCACCCTATCTAAACCTTCGATTGATTACAACGTCGGCCTGTTCCTGCTCGATGCCGCCGGCGTCCCGGTCGCCGAGCGGCACAGCGCGCCGGTGGGAGGCTTCGGCCACACCTCGCAGTGGGAGCCGGGTCAGGCGTGGCGCGATAACCACGCGCTGCGTCTCCCCGCACCCGGCGAATACACGCTGCGCCTGATCTTGTATAATTGGCAAGACGGCGCGCGCCTGCCGGTCACCGGGCCGGACGGCGCAGACTGGGGCGACGCCATCGACCTGGACACGATTCAAGTGAGCGACAGACCATGAACCCACTTAGCAAAGATAAAAGCCAGATCGAAGGCGACCATGACCCGCTCTATGGCCGCCGTCCGGTGCTGGAGAGCCTGCGCGCCGGCCGCCGAGCATTTCACTCCCTGCTCATCGCAGAAGGCGTCAAGCTGACCGACGCCGTTCAGGAGTTGATCGACCGGGCCAAAGTGCACAACGCGCGCATCAGCCGTGTGCCGCGCCCTATGCTCAACGACCTGGCGCATACGCCCAACCACCAGGGGATTGTCCTCAGAGCGGGCAGTTATCCTTACATCGAAATCGAAGATATCCTGGCGCACGCCGAGGCGCTGAACGAGCCGCCTTTCGTTCTGCTGCTCGACCTGCTGCAAGACCCGCAAAACGTCGGCGCGCTGCTGCGTGTCGCCGAAGCGGTCGGCGTGCACGGCGTCGTCATCCAGGAGCGGCGCGCGGTCGATATCACGCCGGCGGTGGTGAGCGCGTCGGCGGGCGCGGTCGAGCACTTGCTCGTCGCGCAGGCGACGAACCTGGTCGCGGCGATGAAGCAGCTTAAAGAAGCCGGCGTATGGCTGGCCGCGATGGAAGCCGGCCCGACCGCACAGCCCATCGACCGCGCCGACCTCAAGGGCGCGATTGGGTTGGTGCTGGGCGGCGAGGGCGAAGGGCTGCGCCGCCTGGTGCGCGAGACCTGCGATTTCTTCGTTCAACTGCCGATGCGCGGCAGGGTCGAAAGCCTCAACGTAGCGACCGCCGGGGCGGTGGGCCTTTACGCGGTGTGGCAGGCGCGCGGCTGGCAGGGCTGGGACGAGTTCGCGGAGGATGAGACACTGCACGGCGTGTAGAAGCTGAGCGCTGACGTTTCCCGCGTAGAACCATTATTCCTTACAATTCACCAACCCGTACTCCACACTGTCCACCAGCGCGCGCCAGCTCGCCTCGATAATGTTGGTGCTCGCGCCGACCGTGCTCCAGCGGTGATGGCCGTTCTGCGTGTCGATGAGCACGCGCGTCTTAGACGCCGTGCCGTTCGCGCCGTCCAGGATGCGCACCTTGTAATCCGCCAGTTGGAAATCGGCCACCTGCGGGTAGTGGGGGACCAGCGCGCGCCGCAGCGCCTTGTCGAGCGCGTGCACCGGGCCGTTGCCGCCGGCGGCGGTGTGCATCTCCTCGCCGTTGACCTCCACCTTCACGGTCGCCTCGGCGAAGATGCCGCGCCCTTCGCGCAGTTCCACCACCACCATAAAGTCGATGGGACGGAACACCGGCCTGTAGTCCGCGCGCATGCGCTTCATCATCATGGCGACGCTGGCATCCGCACTCTCGAACACAAAGCCCTGGTTCTCAAGCGCCTTGATCTCTTTCAGCACCCTACGCGCTTCATCCGACGAGACATCTAACCCGAACTCCTCCGCCTTGCTGACCATGTTCCCGCGCCCGGAGAGGTCGGATACCAAGATGCGCATCTCATTGCCCACGCGCGCCGGGTCGATGTGCTGGTAGCTGTCCACATTGCGCCGGATCGCGGCGACGTGCATGCCGCCCTTGTGCGCAAAAGCGCTCTTGCCGACATACGCCATGTGGTCGTCCGGCGCGAGGTTGGCGGTCTCGGAGACCGCGTAAGAGATGCGCGCAAGCTCCTTAAGCTTACCTTCGGGCAGACACGCGCAGCCCATCTTAAGCTCCAGGTTCGGGACCACCGTGCACAGGTTTGCGTTGCCGCAGCGCTCGCCGTAGCCGTTGATCGTGCCCTGCACGTGATCGACGTGGCCGGTACGCACCGCCGCAAGCGTGTTTGCTACGCCAAGCTCGCCGTCGTTGTGGGTATGGATGCCGAGCCGCGTCCCTGCGGGCAGCGCCGCCGCGACTTCGCACACGATCTGCTCGACCTCCCACGGCATCGCGCCGCCGTTGGTGTCGCACAATGCCAGCAGTTCCGCGCCGCCGTCCAGCGCCGCGCGCAGCGTCTCAAGTGCATATACCGCGTCGAGTTTATAGCCGTCGAAGAAGTGTTCGGCGTCGTAGATCACTTCGCGGCCCTGCGCCTTCAGGTAGGCCAGGCTCGCGCGGATGATGCGCAGATTCTCGTCCGGCGTGGTGCGGAGCACTTCGGTCACGTGCAGCAGCGAAGTCTTGCCGACCACGGTCACAACCGGCGCGCCCGAATCGACCAGCATACGGATGTTCTCGTCGTCTGCCGGCTCGGTGCCCACCCGGCAGGTCATCCCGAACGCGGCGATCTTGGCGTGCTTCAAGTCCAGTGAACGGACGCGCTCGAAGTACGTCGCATCTTTAGGGTTTGAGCCGGGCCAGCCGCCCTCGATGTACGCGACGCCCAGATCGTCAAGCAGCCGGGTAATCTTTAGTTTGTCGTCCAGCGAAAGCGAAATGCCTTCGCGCTGAGCGCCGTCGCGGAGCGTCGTGTCGTAGATGTCGATGTGTCTTGTCTTTGTCTTCGTACTCATGTCTCTGTGTCCTCTGTGCCTCTGTGGTGAAAAAGTTAAAGAATCGGGATAGGGGGACGGAAACGCCCCCCTCCCACACCACCGGACATGCGGGTCCGCATCCGGCGG
>JAFGMM010000404.1 GCA_016927535.1 Anaerolineae bacterium | reverse complement strand
GGCTAGCACGAGTCTGACTCCCCTCGCCCCTTGAGGGAGAGGGGTCGGGGGAGAGGGGAAAAAAGCGCTTAAGTTGATGCATATGGGATGAAAACACCTCACCCCTTCTTATCCCCCTCTCCATTGAATGGAGAGGGGGAAGACGCGCGAAGCGCGGCGGGGGTGAGGTAAAAGCTTATTTTCAGAGGAGCGATTTACGACCATATATGGGATTGGCCGACGGGCGCACCGCCACATGTAGGGGCGGGTTTGCAAACCCGCCCCTACGCCGACGATGCTGCGTGATCCCGCAGAAGATTCGGGGTCTCTGCGATAAAAACCTCGTCGCTTTCGCGTTATACTTGGGCTATCGACCCAAGCGATTACGAGGAGAGTTGAATATGAAGAACACGAGGCGCATCAGCTTACTGCTGATTCTGACCCTGGTTCTGTTCGGCATCGCCGGCGCGCGCGCACAGGACGACCCCGGCGATGCGTTGCCCTGGTGGAACGACCGCGTATTCTACGAAATCTTCGTCCGCAGCTTCTACGACAGCGATGGCGACGGCGCCGGCGACCTGCAAGGCGTCATCGAGAAGCTGGATTACCTCAACGACGGCGACCCGGACACGACCGGCGACCTGGGCGTTACCGGCATCTGGTTGATGCCGGTCGCCGAATCGCCCAGCTACCACGGCTACGACGTGGTGGACTACCGGCAGATCGAATCGGATTACGGCGCCAACGAAGATTTTACGGCGCTGGTCGAGGCGGCGCACGCGCGCGGCATCGCCGTTATCGTGGACCTGGTGGTCAACCACACCTCCAACGAGCATCCCTGGTTCGTCGCGTCGGCGGCCGGCGACCCGGAGTACGCCGGTTGGTACATCTGGACCGACGACCCGGCGGCGGCGGGCCAGCGCGGGCCGTGGAGTCAACCGATCTGGCACCGCGCCGGCGACCGGCTCTATTACGGCGTCTTCTGGAGCGGCATGCCCGACCTCAACTACGCGACGCCGGCGGTCACGCAGGAGATGCAGGATATCGCGCGCTTCTGGCTGGAAGATATGGGCGCCGACGGCTTCCGGCTGGACGCGGTGAAGTACATCTACGAGAATGAGATCGCGCTGGAGAATCTGCCGATCACGCAGGAATGGCTGGCGGATTTCAACGACTTTCTGAAAGAGGTCAATCCTGATGCGCTGGCCGTGGGCGAGGCGTGGGATGCGAGCCGGGTCGCGGCGCAATACGTGGCTAAGGACAGCGTTGATCTGGTCTTCGAATTCGACCTGGCGGGGGCGATCCTGAGCGGCGCGTGGGTGGGCAGCACCGCCCCGGTGCGCGAGGCACAGGCGCGCGTGCTGGAGCTGTACCCGCCGGGGCAGTATGCGGCCTTCCTCAGCAACCACGACCAAAAGCGTGTGATGAACGCCGTAAAGGACAACGAAAACGCGGCCAAAGTCGCGGCGGCGCTGCTGCTGACCAATCCGGGCGTGCCGTTCATCTACTACGGCGAGGAAGTCGGCATGCGCGGCGACAAGCCGGACGAGCGCATCCGCACGCCGATGCAGTGGGACGACAGCGCCGCCGTCGGCTTCACGAGCGGGCCGCCCTGGGAAGCGCCGTCCGACGGCGTCGAAGGGCACAACGTCGCCGCGCAGACCGGCGACCCGGACTCGCTGCTGAGCCACTATCGAAATCTGATTCACCTGCGCAACGCACACCCGGCGCTGCGGCGCGGCGCTTTCCTCCCGGTCGAGACCGAGGCCAGGGGGCTGTACAGCTTCTTACGCTACACGGATGACGAAATCTTGCTGGTGCTGATTAACATGAAGCGCGTCGAGATCGAGGGATACCGGCTCGACCTGGCGGCGGGGCCGCTGGCGACGGTCGCGGCGGCGGAGGTGGTGTTCGGCGCGGAGGCGGGCACGGCAGCGGCGCTGCCCCAGGTCAACGCGGCGGGCGGCTTCGATGCGTATGCGCCGACGCCGGCGCTCGCGCCGTACAGCACGACCGTTATCCGGCTGACGCCGTAAACGTCACGCTGCGCAGAAGGAGAACCGATCTTATGCCTGAAGGTCCCGAAGTCCAGACCGTCGTCAACGGCCTGCAAGCGTGCATCACCGGGCGGCGCATCGCCGGCGTCACGTTCGCCGGCGGGGCCGAGAGCATGGTCGAGACCGGCGCGGACTCGCTCAAGGCGGCGGTCGCTGGGCAGACCGTGGCCGGCGTGACGCGGCGCGGTAAGTACGTCGATATCGTGTTGGAGTCGGGTATGCACGTGCTGCTGCACCTGATGATGACCGGTCGCCTGGTATTCCGTGACTCTCAGGCCGCGCCGCCGCTCGACCCGCCGCGCTTCCTGCGCTTCGTGCTCGCGTTCGACGGCGGCGCGGAGCTGTGCCTGGGCGACCAGCGCAAATGGGCGAAGCTGGTCATGCTGCCCGCCGCCGAGGTCGCACGCTATGCCGGCATCCGGCGGCTGGGCGTCGATGTGCTCACCGATGACTTCACCTTCGAGCGCTTCAAGGCGCTGCTCGACTCGCGCGCGCGCCTGCACAGCTTCTTGCTGGACCAAGCCCGGCTCTCCGGCCTGGGCAATATCTACGTGAACGAGGCGCTGTTCCATGCGCGCCTGCACCCGCTGCGCACACCGGCGTCGCTCAGCGAGGCCGAGGCCGGGGCGCTGTTCCACGCCATCTATGACGTGGTGCGCGCGGCGGTCGCGCAGCGGGGCACCACCTTCTCCGATTTCTGGTCGCCCGACGGCGCGCCGGGCGGCTACCAGTACAAGCTGCAAGTCTTTCAGCGGGAGGGCGAGCCGTGCCTGTGCTGCGGTACGCCCATCGCACGGATCAAGCTGGGCAACCGCAGCGCTTTCTACTGTCCCCAGGATCAGCCCGCGCCGCCGGACGCCGGCTCGCCCGAAAACCCCGCGAATTCCCAAAGAACCTAAAAAAATCTCGCCGACAACATGGGATACACCCGATATTGACCCTGAAAGCGCAGAGATAGAAACATCCTTAAAATTAATGTAAAATGGTATTTATTAGCCACTACAATAAGGATAGGCTATATTGAGGGGGCGTATAGCCATTGAGGGATAGCATTGATGATCCTAACTTGCCCCATATGCGGGTGCGCAAACGAGATTAACGCCCCGTATTGCGCGATATGCGGCGCCGAGTTGCCACACAGCGAGCCGACGCCGGTCTTTCTGCGCGTCAATGATATCCAAAAGACCAGAACTCGGCCGGCCGTGCCGGCAAGCGGTGTGGGACTGTACGGCGCGCCGTCGGAGGTGGAGTTTATCATCGAGGGATACCCCGCCCTCAACATCACCCTCGCCCCGGAAACCACGATTGGCCGGCGCGGCGCCTCGGTTGACCTGAGCGCCTACCACGCAAGCGCGAAGGGGGTTTCGCGCCTGCACGCCGTGATCCGCAGCCACGGCAACATCCTCACCCTGACCGACCTCAACAGCACCAACGGCACGATTTTGAACGGCGAACCGCTCGTGCCGGGCAAGCAGCGCATCATCAAGTCGAACGACGAAATCCAAATGGGCCGGCTGGTGATGCGCGTCCAATTCGACCGGTAATATAGGGTATAACCTTAACGCGAAGATCCGCCGCCGTCATTTTTATCTCGCGGCGAACGTATGGTAAACTGCTCGTATCGTGTAACCGTATCGAGAGCAGGTGAACAATGACCTGGGACGATTCGTTCGACGACGAGCCGACGCCGCCTGACGACGCCGCCGAAACCGCCGACTTGGACACGCCGGCCTCCCGGCCGGCCGGCGATTCCAACGATATGTTGAACGACCTGCGCCGGCAGATCGCCGACGAGGACGCCGCCATCCCGGCCGGCTTTATCGAACTGTTCATCAACGGCGAGACGGAGCCGCTCCGCCTTGAATTGGAAGACCAACTACTGCTGGGGCGTTTTACCGAACGGTTCCGCGACGTAAAAGGCTACCTGGACCTGACCGCCCATTTCGAGCGCGGCATCTCGCGCCGCCATGCCGTGATCCGCCGCACCGCAGCAGGCGCCGTGTTGGTAGACCTGGGCAGCAGCAACGGCACCTGCCTCAACGACAACCCGCTTACCCCGAACAAGTCCTATCCTCTCAAAAACGGCGACCGGATCACCCTGGGCGACCTCGTTATTTATGTCTATATGTAGCGCTGCATTCCGCCAGCCAGTTGGTCGCCTGCCTGGGCGAGGCGAAAAACCGGAAAGTTTCACCGAGAGGATTCGCTTCGCCGCCGGCCTCCGCTGCTTCGCCGGCCTTCCGTATCAGATAGCGCGCAAGGCACCGCCCCGGCAGCGCCACCGCCGCCGCCCCGCTCGACAGGAAGACCAGCAGCGGCGCGCCGGCTTCGGCGAAGCGCGCTTCGTCGCCCGCGTCCGCATCCAGCGCCCAGCGCACCGTGCTGAACGCCAGCCGGAGCATCCCGACCGGTCGCAAGTCGATGAGGACGCACGGGTAAGCGCCGTCCTGCCAGGCAAAGACCATCTGCGCCAGGTCCGGGAGGAAATACTGCTGAAGATTCGGCAAATCCGGCAGGCACTTAAAGCTGTAGGCCAAAATGCGCCCGTCGCGCAGCCATTTGCGCTCAAGCCAGGGCGTAATCGCTTCGTCGCGCCGGGCGACCCGCTTCGCCCGCTGCTGTTTGCGCAGCGCCCGCAGCAAGTCGTACAACTTCTTGCCGGCCTCCCTCTCGTCGCGCAGATCGACCGGCGCCGGGATGCCGTCCGGTATCGCAACGTCGCCCGCCTCCAGGATCAAGGGATAGAGCCGCGCGCCGCGGCTCCGCACGATATCCAGTGCGGCGGGGTCGAGGGGCGATGCGGCGAGCAGGAGCACGACGTCCGGCGCGCCGCGCATCGCGCCGGGGTGGGTCTTGACGCTCAGCCCGGCGGCTTGCAGAATGCTCTGTGCCACGGGTAGACTCTTCTTATCTTCTTCGCCGGCAAGGAGGAAAACATAGCCCATTGGATAGGCTCCCCAAACCTCTACGAACTCGACTTCGACTCTACGTCCAGTGTACAGTCATTTCCCGCTGCCCGGTACGTTTATATTTGGGAGATCGTCTTGACATTCTAGAACAAACGTGCTAGAATTTGCCGTAGATCACTTAGGAGGTAGTAGCGATGAGCGATGATGGACGTTTGCAGGCTTTAGAGCGCGCCCTTGCCGACCTGACCAAGCGTTTCGGCGACGGCGCGATTATGCGCCTCGGCGAGGCCGGGCTGAACGTTGATATAATCCCGACTGGCTCGCTGGCGCTGGATATTGCGCTGGGTGTGGGCGGCATCCCGCGCGGGCGCGTCACCGAGGTTTACGGCCCGGAGGGGTCGGGCAAAACGACGCTGTGCCTGCATATCGTCGCCGAGGCGCAGGCGCGCGGCGGCATGGGTGCGTTCATCGACATGGAACACGCGCTCGACCCCACTTACGCGCACAAACTGGGCGTCGATATCGACAACCTGTACATCTCGCAGCCCGACACCGGCGAGCAGGCGCTTGAGATTGCCGAAACGCTGGTGCGCTCCGGCGCGCTGGACGTGATCGTCGTGGACAGCGTAGCCGCGCTGGTGCCGCGCGCCGAGATCGAGGGCGAGATGGGCGATACCCACGTGGGCTTGCAGGCCCGCCTGATGAGCCAGGCCATGCGCAAGCTCTCCGGCGCGGTCAAACAGTCGAACTCCGCCCTGATCTTCACCAACCAACTCCGCGAGAAGGTCGGCGTGATGTTTGGCAACCCGGAGACCACGCCCGGCGGGCGGGCGCTGAAGTTCTATTCCAGCGTGCGCCTGGACATCCGCGCCATCCAGTCGATCAAGCAGAGCGGCCAGCAAATCGGCAGCCGCACGCGGGTGCGGGTGAAGAAGAACAAGGTCGCGCCGCCCTTCCGCGAGGCCGAATTCGACATTATGTTCGGCGAGGGCATCAGCAAAGAGGGCGACCTGCTCGACATCGGCACGGCGCACGACATCATCGAAAAACGCGGCGCGTTCTTCCGCTACAACGGCGAGGTCATCGGGCAGGGCCGCGAGAACGCGAAGCAGTTCTTGCGCTCCAACCCGCCGATTGCCTACGAGATCGAAATGGCGATCCGCGAGATGGCCGACGCGCTCCCCGTGCAGACCTACACTTATGATGACAGCGACGAGACCGCCCTGGTGCCGGTCGATGATGACATGGATGTCGAAGCGTTTTAAAGTTTGAAACTCAGGTTTACCGTTAACCCACACCCCCATAACCGACCGCGCCGGCTTCTCCCCGCCGGCGCGGTCGGCATGTTTGGGCAAATCATTCAGGGTCGTTTGCGAAGGGGAACGTTGAAGAAACGACTCGGCGCGCTAGAATAAGATGTCGCTGAGCCATACATCGAGGCGGGGTTCACGCTATTTTGATGCTGTTGGCGAATGGTAGGGGCCGCTGCGCAGCGTGAAACCGGCCCTGGGCGGGTCTGAATCCGCCCCTACGGCCCGATTCGGCGCTGTTTTCCAATTTCGCCAACAACATCATTTTGCGGCGCCGCATCCACCCTCGAACCCTACCTTTTGAAAGAGGCATTGACAAACAACCACATGAAACGACCAAGCCGCAAACACTTGCTACGTTGGATCCTATTCCTGGTCATCGCTGCCATCATCGGACTGTACATCATCCTGCCCGCCGGGTTGGGCGTAGCCGCTCTTTCTCTGTCCAGAGAAGCGGTCGGCGCGCCGCCGGACGGATTCGAAGCGGTACAGTTGGCGACTGGCGACGGTTTGGCGCTGTCGGCCTGGTACAAACCTCCGTCCCCGGCCAACGGCACGGCCATCGTCCTGGCGCACGGGGCGGGCGGCTCGCGCGAGAGCGTGCGCCGGTACGTGGAGATGTTGGCGCGCCACGGCTACGGCGTGCTGGCCTTAGACCTGCGCGGGCACGGTTCGAGCGAGGGCGCGACCAACCGCTTCGGCTGGCAGGGCACGCGCGATATCGGGGCCGCCGTCGCGTATCTCCAGGCGCGCGCGGAGGTCGAGCGCATCGGCGGTATGGGGCTGTCGTTGGGCGGGGAGGTGCTGCTCGGCGCGGCATCGACCTACCCGGCGCTGGAGGCCATCGTCGCCGACGGCGCGACGCATCGCTGCGTCGCGGAACTGCTCGCGCTGCCTTCGGAGCAACCCCTTTACCGCAACTTCACCGCGCGGGTGATGTACGCCTCGGTGCAGATTTTCAGCGGCGCCGCCCCGCCGGAGCCGCTGCTCGACTCGATGATCGAAGCCGAGTCCACGACCTACCTATTGATCGCCGGGGGTGGCAACCAAAACGAGGTGGACTTTAATACGTTGTTCGCCGAGACGGTGGGCGACCGGGCGGTGTTATGGGTCGCGCCCGACGCCCCGCATACCGGCGCGTTCGACCGCTATCCCGATGAGTATGAGCAGCGGGTGTTGGCTTTTCTGGATGCGGCGTTCGGCAGCCGGCATTAAACATATCCTTTGGAGGTGAGGTGACGTATTGACCGACGGCTCTAAATCCGAGTCGTATGTCTGTTTTGCCGGTTGCCCGCCGACTGATGGAGATTGAATAATTAAATGGGTAATAGTTACAACGTCGAAAAATACTCTGTTATACCAGCGCAAACGCCGGTTTGCCCGTAGGG
>JAFGMM010000403.1 GCA_016927535.1 Anaerolineae bacterium | reverse complement strand
TTGATTTTGATGCCGAAACTCAATTGTTAAGGTTCTTCGAGCCGCCCGACCTTTGCCGGGTCGCTCGTGGTTTATCTAAACTCGATGGGAATGCATCCAGTGCTGCCCATTCATCGCCGTCGATCTCCCAGTAGGGATAGACGGCGATGCCGTTTATGGCAACAGGCACAACACTTTCAACAAAACTCATACGTAGCCCGTAGAGCGCATTGGCAGTCGCTTCGACGGCGGCATGATGTGAAAGCGTCTCCTCCTCGAATGCAGGTATCCCGATAAGCACATGCACATCTAAATCTTCAAGCGCATTTGCAATGCTGCGCGCCTGGTATGCCATCCACGAACGGTAATCACTGGGGAAAATGAGACCGGAGTCATAGGTCATGACGGCAATTTGATCGACATGTTGAGCCACCTGTCGAAGATATTCAGCGGACCAGTTATGCGGCAGAACAGGATAGGGGATGTGAGTAGCGCGCTCGGTGATCCGCATCGCATGCCCGGCGATAGAGAGCAACGCACCGGCCGGCAGTTCGGCACGGATGGTCTGCAATGTCTTGATGAAAGCAAGATCATCATTGACGACCGCCTCTGCGTTGAGATGCACACCATCAAAACCCATTTCATTCACGACCTGTTCCGAAAACCCGGCGATTACCTCGCGTACTCTTGGATCACTTAAGCGATTGGTAATATATGTTCCGTCCGGCGCGGTAACCTGGATCGGGACGCCGAGCCATCCCAACAGGATTACATTGGGCGCAGCGGCGTGCATACGCTCGACAAAGTGTGCAGCATAGTCATAGGTGGGGTTAAAAAAGTCGCCGGGTTTGAGATAGCTTACATACACGAACGCATAAGCGATACTGTGCGCCTGCAAGTCGCGCGCCAGCGCCTCAATCTCGGTATCACTGTGCGCATCCATCGACCAGGCGACGCCGAGCCAGACAGCTTTCTCGGCAGTATAGCCGGCAGGGAGTCCGGGCGGCGGCACAAGCGGCGGGAGAAACTGCCAGGCGAGCCAGACCGACAGGACGGCAGTGGTCACGGCCAGAGCGATACACCCGGTTTTTCGCTTGCGCATCATTGTGAATCCTTTAAGAAAGCACGGCCCCTTCCCCGGTTTTGAGATTCCCCTGCTTTTGGCTAAACTAACCTTACTATGCTAACACCGGGATCAATCCAAAGAGGACCCGGCCCGCTGCTGGAGCTTCTGCCGCAGCCGGAGCCGGCGCAGCTTGCCGAGACGCTGGTGGCTTTCGCCAACACCGACGGCGGCACGATTCTCATCGGCCTCGACGAAGACGGCGCGCCCGTGGGCGATATCTTCGACGAGGATATCGAGGGGATTCTACACGTTGCCGAGCGATACTGCCGCCCGCCGGTCGTGGTCGGCTGGGAATCGTTCGAGACGAAGGGCGGCACGGTCATCGCAATTAAAGTACATCGCAGCCCGGAGCTTCACGCGCTGGACGATGGCCGCGTGCTGATCCGCGCCGGCGCCGAGAACCGTCCGCTGAGCGGTGAAGAGATCCGTCACCTCGCCGCCACCAAGAGCGCCGGCGACTTCGAGACCGAGAACATGCCCGGCGCCACCTTCGACGACCTGAACCCGGATATCATCGACGAATACCTGGCGATGCGCGAGCAGCGCGCGCGGCGCGACTACGACGGGCCGGTGCAATCGCTGCTCACCGAAGCCGGCGCGCTCACCGAGGACGGCGCGCCCACCGTGACCGGCATGCTGCTGTTCGGCAAGCGCCCGCAGGCGTGGCTGCCGCAAAGCAGCGTCGTGTTCGTCAAGTTCAGCGGCACCGAGCCGCGCAGCGCCGACGGTCAGGCCGGCTATGGGCGGCGCGAGGAGGTCACCGGGCCGCTGGCGCGCGTGATCGAGCACACCTGGGATTTGATCTGGAGCGAGATGGCGGTCAGCGCGGTAGTGACCGGCCTCAAGCGCGAGGAGCGCCCCGAATACCCGCAGTTCGCCGTGCGCGAGGCGGTGGTCAACGCGGTCTGCCACCGCGATTACCGGCTGCGCGGGCGGCGTGTGGAAGTACGCATGTACGCCGACCGGCTGGAGGTGCACTCGCCGGGCGGATTGCCGGGATACATTACGGTCGATAACCTCATCGAGGAACATTTCTCGCGGAACCCGCGCATCGTCGCCGGGCTGTTCCAATGGGGCTTTATCGAGGAATTAGGGCTGGGCATCGACCGGATGGTCGAGGAGATGGTGCAGGACGGGCACCCTCCGCCCAAGTTCGTCGCCAAGCCGTATTCGTTCACCGTGACGCTGTTCAACGTGCGCGAGCGGCCGGCCGTGACCGTCCGCCAGGGGACGATGAACGAGCGCCAGATGCTCGCCGTGAATTACATCCGCGACCACGGCGCGATCACCAACCGCGAGTTTCGCCAGCTCTGCCCGGACGTTTCGGCGGAGACGCTGCGGCTGGACCTTGCGGACTTGACAAAACAAGGCATACTGCTCAAGATTGGCTCTAAAAGGGGCACTTATTACATCTTAAAGTAACCCGCTGCTGAGGCGAGTCGTATCGTTTGTTTGGGCCTGTGGATAAGGAGTAAACACCTACGTGCTAACGTCTTCACTGATGACCGAATCGTCTGTGGTGCCGGCCCTCATCGCCCTGATATGCGCCGCAGCTTACGGGGTTCTGTTGGCCGTGCTGCTGCGCAGCACGGCAGTGCAGCGCGAGGTAGGGGTCTGGCTGCTGGCAGCGACTGCCATCTCGCTGCTGAGCGTCCTGCCTCGCGCGCTGCTCTCCGCGACCGACCTGCCGGTCCGGGCGTTGGGCGTTTACCTCCTGGCCGCCGCGATGCTTGGCTTCAGCCGCCTCTCGATGCGCTTTTTGCGCTACAGGATACACTGGGCGCTGACGATGCTGGGAGCAGTCTGGTTCGTGGCGGCGATAGCGTCCGGTCTCGGCGCCGAGGCGTTGAAGCTGGGCACGCCGGGCTGGGAACTTGCCGCCCTCCAGTCTGCCGATTTACCGGCCCTGCTCGTGATGGGCGGGTGGATCGGGCTGCTTGTTTTTCACCTGGTGCTGACCGTGCAGGCGTACCGGCGCGCCCACCTGCCCGAACTGTCGAACCGGACGCTGTTCTGGGGCATCGTGGTGCTGCTTTTCTTCATCAGTGTGGCGCTCGGCGCGAGCGGCTCCCAGCCCTGGTCGGCAATCGGCTGGGTGCTGCAAGTCGTGACCATGCTGAGCGCAGCTTACGGGATTACCCACCGCATCTATGATATCCAGCGCTCGGTGAGGCAGGCAGTCCGTTTCTGGATGGTTTCGCTGGTCATTGCCATCGCGCTTTTGGGTCTGCTCTTGATTATCACGCTCAGGCCGTGGGAGCCTTCGTTCGTGGGGCTTTTGATGATCGCGCTGGTCGCCGCCGTTATCGCTGCGCCGCTGTTCCAACTAACCGACTGGCTCGTCGAGCGCGCGCTGGAGCGCAGAATGGACCCGGCGCAGGTTTTGCGGCGCTACAGCCAGGAAATCGTCGGGCAGATCGACTTGGACCGGCTGGCGACTCGCCTGGTCGAAATGCTTACGACGATTTTGAAGGTGCGGCGGAGCACGCTCATCCTGGCGCGCGCCCACGAAGACGGCACGCTCTCGCTAAACCCGCTGCACCCGGAACTATCGAAAGTGACGGGCGTGTTAAACCCCGAAAGCCCGATCTATCATACCCTCTGCAACCAGCAGCGCGTGCTGCTCCAGTACGATCTGGAGTACGAGCGCGCCTTTGCAAGCTCCAGCCCCGACGAACACGCCTTTTTCGAGGGGCTACAGATGAACGCTTACGCGCCGGTCATCGTGGGCAATGAGTTGATCGGCATCCTGGCCTGCGGCTCCAAGATCGGCGACGCGCCGTTTTACCCCCAAGAACTGGAACTGCTCGCCACCATCGCCAACCAGACCGGGATCGCGCTGCGCAACGCGCGCCTGGTGGCAGACTTGCGCAAGCGCGAGACCGAGATGATGGCGCTCAACGAAAACCTGAACAGCGCCAACGCGCAGCTTGCCAAGCTGGACAGCGTGAAAAGCGATTTCATCACGATTGCTTCGCACGAACTGCGTACCCCGCTGGCCCAGATTCGCGGCTACACCGATATCGTGGAGACCTTCAACGACCAGGGTATGCTTGAGGAGCACATCGTCAAGGATATGACCGCCAAGCTGCGCAAAGCGACCGCCCGGCTGGAAGTGCTCATCAGCGACATGCTCGACGTGTCGCAGCTCGACGTGGACGCGATGGACCTGCGCTTTGTCGAGACCCGGCCCGTGAGCATCATCCGCATGGCGATTGACCCGCTCACCGATGCGATCAAGGAGCGGAGCCTGACCCTGGCAGCGCGCGGTCTCAGCGACCTCCCGCCGATCAAGGCCGACCTGGAGCGGTTGGTGCAAGCATTCCGAAACATCATCATCAACGCCATCAAATACACGCCCGACAGCGGCAGCATCGAAATCCGGGGACGGGTATCGAGCGAAGACGCGGACGGCAACCCGGTCGAGGTCGAAATCGCGGTTGCCGATGCCGGCGTCGGCATTGCCCCGGAGCACCAGGAATTGATCTTCGAGAAATTCTTCCGGGGTATCGACCCCTCGCTGCACTCGACCGGCACGACCAAGTTTATGGGCGCAGGGCCGGGCCTGGGTCTGACCATCGCGCGCGGCGTGATCGAGGGGCACGGCGGGCGCATCTACTGCGAGAGTCCGGGCTTTGATATGGAAAATTTCCCAGGATCAACCTTTTATGTTATCCTACCGGTAGTGCCGCCCGAAGACGCGAGCCGTGTACTGCCCTTCGAGACGACCGGTGCGGCGACCCCCTCACCGGTCTCCTAGGGGCGCTAACTTAAAACGCCCGACCTCAGAGGTCGGGCGTTTCGCTTTTATCCCCGTGCCGGCCGGCCGTCAAAGCCGCCGGCGGCCTGTACGAAGCGCCGGAACAGGCAGCGCATGGCCGGGTGCGCCGGGATTTCCTCCGGGTGCCACTGCACGCCGATGACAAACCGGCGGTCCGGGCGCTCGATTCCCTCGATGACGCCGTCCGGCGCGCGCGCCACGATACACAGCCCCGCGCCAACTTGGTCCACGGCCTGGTGGTGCATACTGTTGACCTCGGTCCCGGCAGTATCCAGCGCTTGCGCCAGCCGCGAGCCGGGTTCGATATCAACCTCATGAATGAGCCGCGCGCGGTGGCTGAGGATGGGATTATCGTGCCGGATATCGGTCTTGATCGCATCGGGGATGTGGCGGTGCAGCGTCCCGCCCAGCGCAACATTGAGCACCTGGTGCCCCCGGCAGATCGCCAGGAGCGGCCTGTCGTCACGCACCGCCCAGCGCGCCAGGGCGATTTCGGCGGCGTCGCGTTGGGCGTCGGTGCCGTAGACGTGCGAAGCCGACTCGGCGCCGTAGTTGCCGGGCAGCACATCGCCCCCGCCGCTGAGCACCACACCGTCCAGCTTTCGATACAGCGCTTGCAGCGAGACCAGGTTAAGCGTAACAGGGACGACGACCGGCACCCCGCCCGCCAGCTCGACGGCGCGGACATAAGCGGGAATGGCGTATAAAACGACCACACCCCGCCCGGTGGTTGTACACCCACCGGTGATACCGATTAAGGGTTTCCAATTCGCGCCGGCCGGAGATTCCGCCATGTCTACCCCAAAAACCGGGCAGGATTAGCGTGTACGCTTTTCTTTGAGGCGCGCCGCCTTGCCTGTGCGCCCGCGCAGGTAGTAGAGCTTGGCGCGGCGCACTTTTGCCTTGCGCATGACTTCGATTTTCTCCAGGCGCGGCGACTGAAACAAGAAGGTGCGCTCGACGCCGATGCCGTGCGAAGCGATGCGCCGGACCGTAAAGTTACGGGCGTTACCGCTCTTGCGAATGCGAATGACGACGCCTTTAAATTCCTGAATGCGTTCTTTGTCCCCTTCGACAATCCGGTAGTGTACGTTTACGCTGTCACCCGGCTCGATTCTGGGCAAGTCATCACGGGTAGGGGCTTGCAGGGTTTGAATAAGGTCGCTCATGGTCAAACATCCTTGCCTTGAACTTGAATGTGATCTTGCTTACAAGATAAGGCGGCCTGGGGTTCTGGGCCAAGCCGCGAGAGCGAATTATAACATAAAGCAGCAGAGATACCACAAATTGCAGCAAAAACTTTTGGATTCGCACGGGGGACCTCTGTGTCTCTGGGGTAAGATTCTGCCCCACTGTTCTATGTGGAATCAAAAGTAGTTGCTCTAAAAATCAATGCGTGATATGGTGTTGGAGACCGGATTGTCGGTATTGATGATTGAGCTTGATCTTATTGGTGAGCACACGATATGAACTTCCTGAGACGACTGCTGGGTAGAGACCTCCAACGCGCAACCACCGAGACGGACGATGAAGCGGAAAAGACCGCGGCGTCGGCGGAGTCGACCGACCCCATGCCGGCCATGGTGGATGTCCAGAGCACCATCGAGACCGCGCCGCTTGCCCCACGACCGGATGCAGTGTCCGGCACGCGCCGCCTGGCTGAGATCGAAGAAATCCAGGCGTTTGACAGGTCGTTTCTGGCCTTCGGTTACGCGCTCGACGTCGGCACGACGCGCGACATCAACCAAGACGCCCTGGTAGCGCAGGTCATGTCACTGCGGACGGGCGCGCGCGAGATGGACTTCGGCTTGTTCGGCATCGCCGACGGGATGGGCGGGCACCAGCACGGCGAGCGCGCCTCGACGATAGCGACCTCGACTCTGACGGAGCGCATGATCGGCGATATTTACCTGCCGCTGCTGGGCGAAGCCGACCTGGCCTCGAACGAACAAGCCCAAGCCGAACAGGTCCGCGCGAAGATGCTCGCCGCTTTTCAAGAAGCCAACCGGATCGTCATGGAACAGGTGCCGGGGGGCGGCACCACCGCCACCTTTGCAGTGACCATCGGAAACGCGGTCTATGTGACCCACATCGGCGACAGCCGCGCTTACCTCATCACCGGGCAGGGCATCGAGCAGATCACCAGCGATCACTCGCTGGCACACCGGCTCTTTATCGCCGGCCAGCTCACACGCGAGGAAATGCGCACCTTTCAGCGCCGGAACGAGCTGTACAAAGTGATGGGCAGCCAGGAGATGGAGCCGGATTTCAACACGCGCCGTCTGCCGCCGGGGGCGCACCTGCTGCTGTGCAGCGACGGGCTGTGGGGCGAAGTGCCGGAAGTTGTCATACAAGACGTGGTGATTACGGCGTACAGCCCACACGCCGCCTGTGCGCGCCTGGTGCAGTTGGCGAACGAGCGCGGCGGGCGCGACAACATCTCGGCGGTGGCGGTTCGGATCCCGGCCGGCTAATCGTCGTCCTGGACCAGGCGGAGCAGCCACACCCAGCCGGTCTGAGCAAAGAGCCATAACCCCAACCGGCGCAGCCAGCGCGGCTGCGCCCGGCTGCTCAGCCAGTAGCGCATCGGCTCCGGGGCCATAAACACCCGCTTACCGCCCACCGGGATGGACGCAAACGCCGGCTGGTACACGGCGCGCCGCCGCAGCGCCAGCGCTAAATAACAGCGCCCACCCTCCACCCGGCAAGACCGCACAGCCGCATCGCGCGCCAGGATAGCCGACTCACCCGGTTCGGCGCCGGCCAGCACATAACCGAAAATCACTTCGGCGTCCTGGACACGAAGCGCCCGCGCTGCCGGGGCGGTCGCTTGCAGCAGGTGAAATTGAAATTCGACAATCGCGCCCGGCGGCCCTTCGACGATAGCTCTGAGCGGCTCGGCCGGCGCACTTGCCGGGCCGGCGCGCGGCGCCAACACCAGCACCGGACATTCTGGCTGCATCGCCGTTACCTCCCGTTGTCTACATTGTAAAAGCCAGGAGGGAAAATCGCAATCCGGCGAATCCGCTCAACCATCATCGCCGGGCAGGACCGGCTCACCGGCGGCGGGATCTTCGCGGCGCGCGTCGAGGAACGCTTGCAAGATGACCGCCGCCGCCGCATCGTCGATGCGCGCATCCGAGCCGCGCCGCCCGGCGAGCCGCTGCGCCGCCTCGAACGACGAAAAGCTCTCGTCCCACAACCACACCGGCACCGGGATCGCCGCCGCCAGGCGGCCGGCCCACTTGCGCACGCTGGCTTCCTGCTTGTTCTCGCCGCCCTCCGGGTTGACCGGCAGGCCGACCACGATCCCCTCGACCCCGTGCATCTCCACCAGGCCGGCCAGCAACGCGAAATCCTCCGCCTTCGCGCGGCGCACCACCAGCCGCAGCGGGCGCGCCAGCATCCCCAGCGGGTCGGAGATTGCCACGCCGAGCACCCGCAGCCCGTGGTCAATGCCAAGCCAGCGCGTCATCGCGCCACCCCGTCAAGGAGAATAATCGACTTGAACTTCGATGCGGAACGGCAGCAGCGGCAAACGACCGAACCAATCCGGCCACAGTTCCAGCGCCGGCTCGCCGGCAAGCGGGTAAGCTGCGCCGAGTGCAGCCGCCGCGCGGTCGGCCGGCTGCCCGGTGACCAAGCTGCGCACCCGCTCCGGGCCGATCTCGGTCGCAACCTCGCCGGTAGCCGTCATCAAAAAAGTGACGCGCCGGTCGTCATCGACGCCCAGTTCGTCGCCGCGCATAAAGGTGAGCGTGTCGTCTAGGATGCGCGAGTTCGGCCCTACCCGGTCGGCCAGCGCCGCATAGGCCACCTGGCGGGCCTGCGGCTCGTTAATCACCACGCCCTGCACCACCACGCGCATATCCAGGCTCAGCGTCTCGGCCGGCTCGCCGATGTATTCGCTGTACGTTTCGTCCAACACCAGCACAATCGCCAGCGACTCGACGGAGACAAAATCCGCCGGGCCGACCAGGTATTCTGAGGCGAGCATCTCGGCGTAGGCGCGCTGCTGAAGCTGCTGGAGCAGGGTCGAGCGCAGACGCTCGTAATCATCCTTAGCGACGGCGGCAGCCAGCGCCACGCCACCGCCGCGCGTGCGCGCCGGGTTGGTGACGGCAAGCTGCACGCTCAGCGGCCCTTCGACCCGGTTGATGAGACCTTCGCCCACGTTGCCGACCGGCCCGGTGAACTCGTCCAGCGCTTCGACGGGCGCGGCGACGGTGGACGCAATCCCCGCCGGCACGACTACCTCCTCGGTCGTCGCAAAGCGAATCGGCTCGGCAGCGGAGGTGCGCACCACCGTACCCACCGGCACGGTCACCGCTTCGGCCAGCAGGTTGCTGAACACTACCTCGCCGGTCGCTTTGGCGTTGGGCGTCTCGACCTGGCCGGTGGTGGGGATGGTCGTGCTCCATTCGACCTCGACGCCGATGACACGGGCCGGGATCGCGCGGTCGTTCAGGTTAAGGGCGGCAAGCTCCGGGTCGGCGATAATGGGCGCCGTGACGGTCACCTGGTCGGAGGCCGGCTTGAGGCGCACGCGCGCACCGGGCAAAATCACGTACAGGCCGAACAGCAGCACCGTGACCACCACGCCGAAGATCAACCAGCTCAGCACCCGCCGCACCGCGACGAACTCCGGCGGGATGAGCAGCGGCTCCTTCTGGCTGCCGGCGATCACTTTGGCGGCGCTGGGCATGTGGGCGGGGCGGTCGCTGCGCCCACCGAACACCTCGACCGGTTTCTGGCTGGCCCAGCGCCGCGACCGGCGGCTCTCGCGCACGGTGTAGAATACGGGGATATTCAACTCGTCAGCGTGCTGGATGACCGTAAAGTCGTCGGTCACCAGGCCGATTCGGGTATTCATGCGCACAGCTTCGCGCTGGACCAGCACCAGGTCAAGCCTGCGCTGCAAGATTTGCCCTTTACGCGGGAAAACCAAAAGCACGCGGCCGGCCGGCAGAAGATTCAGCCGGTCACGCACAGAAACCACGTCATCGTGTTTTTCGAGCTGGATGACCTGTTCTTTCATGCCCACAGTGGCCGCTCAGTCACTTTCTCCAGGGGGTCGGCCTTGTGGTGCGTGCTTCTAAATATGCCGGAAAACCGGCACAAATGCAAGCCGGAAAAGACCGATGCGTTCCGATGTTTCTTTAAGACAACCTCACCCCCTCTGTCCCCCTCTCCACGGCGTGGAGAGGGAGAAGCGCGCGCAGTGCGCGGGGGTAAGGTAAAACAACGCTAGAACGAATCGGCCCGCACAGCCGGGCGCTCACTCCGCATCGGGTTCGGCCTTGCGCCCGGCCAGACGCTCTTGTGCAATCTCTTTGCCCTCCTCGATGGCTTCCTGCACCGGGTCGCGCCGGATTTGCTTTTGGACCTGGAGCGCAATCTCGCCGCCCTGTTCGGCGAGCATGGCGATTGTCTGTTCGCCCGAGCGCGGCGCCCTCAGGATGCCGATGACCACGCCGACGAGCCAGCCGACCGCCAGCCCGAACCAGAATGCACCCCAGGGCAGGCCCGGCGCCGGCGCAGCCGGCACGGACGGCGCTTCATCCACTACCGCCGCATCGGGTTCAAGGTTAGTCGGCTCGGTCATGAGGCATTCTCCTCTGTGGAAGTCTTTTTAACTTTCGAGTCAGGCGCGTCTTCCGGGAACGAGTGCTCGTTTAGCTCGGCGCCGGCGATGATGCCCAGGTACCGGAAAAAGGTACGGATATAGGTAAAGAAGCCGGTCGCGCGGATGACCGGGCGCGCCAGGTGCTCGCTCATAAAGCTGGTGGTGCCGCGTACCGTGTTGGCGGTGCGCTGGAAGTTTTCCAGGATCGGGATGATCTCGTTCTTCAGCAGGTTGACCAGCGTCGCCATCTGCAAAATGAGGATGACGATGGAAACGGCGATAAGGATGGAAAACCACGCCAGGAAAATGATAAAGATATCGCGGATGGCGGCGATGAGTTCGGCGGCGTCGGGGCGGGTCAGGGCGAGAATGATGGCAAGGACGGTAATGACGACAACGACCGCAATGGCCCCGCCGAGAAATAGAATGGCCTTTTTTACGCCGGGCGGCATACCGCCTTTGGCTTTTTCGGGCTGCGCTTGAGCCGGCGCCGGCCCGGCGTCCGGCATCTCGGCAAGGGCCTGGGCGCGGGCGGCATCGGCGCGCGCTTCGGGATCATCATGTTTGGCCGGAGCGTTCGGGGATTGGATTTCACTCATAGGCTTTTCGTCTTTCCGTCGGTGTCCTTGTCGGCGGGCGGCGCACCGGTGAGCAAGCGAGCGGCGAACAAAGCTAACCAGGCGCCAACGGTGGCGGTAAGGGTGTGGACCGGCCCAATGTCGAGGATGCGGATGTTGAGCAGCCAGCCCAACACGTGCCCCAACAAAAAGCCCAGCCAGCCGGCGAGCAGAAACAGCGCTAACCGGCGTGCGTCCCCCCCAACGATCAAATGGAAAACTGCGCCGTATAACGTGGCAAGAATAAAGCCAAAAATAAACGATGGGCTTGGCAAAACCACGCCTCTCTTTGTTGTTTACCCAATGCAACGCCTCAATCTTAGCGCTTCGCGGGCAAGGCGGCAAGCGGTTTCTCCGGGGGGATTTTATATTGAGCAGGGTTGTGGTTCACCCTGCTCCACTTTCCGTACCCATATGCATCAACTTAAGCGCTTTTTTCCCCTCTCCCCCGACCCCTCTCCCTCAAGGGGCGAGGGGAGTCAGACTCGTGCTAGCC
>JAFGMM010000402.1 GCA_016927535.1 Anaerolineae bacterium | reverse complement strand
CCGGCATCTTCCAGACCTTGCGCGACGCCGCGCTCATCCAGCAGACCGGCGGCGGCAACGGCTTCGCGTTCTCGCGGCTGCGGCCAAGAGGCGCGCTCGTGCGTTCGAGCAGCGGCGAGGCCACCGGGCCGGTCGGCTTCCTGCGCGTTTACGACCAGGCGTTCGGCGAGATTGCGCAGGGCGGGACGCGGCGCGGGGCGAATATGGGTGTGCTGCGTGTGGACCATCCCGACATCAAAAGTTTTATCACTTGCAAGACCGACGAAAGCGCCATCACCAACTTCAATATCTCGGTGGGGATCACCGACGAGTTCATGCGCGCCGTGGAAGCCGACGCCGATTTCGACCTCATCAACCCGCAGGACGGCGCGGTGTGGCACACTGTGAAGGCGCGCGAAATCTTTGATTTGATCGTCAAGCAGGCGCATCACAACGGCGAGCCGGGACTGCTGTTTTTGGATGAGGCCAACCGGCATAACCCGGTCCCGTTATTGTACAATATAGAGGCCAGTAATCCATGTGGCGAGCAGTTTCTCGGCCCATACGAGAACTGCTGCCTGGGTTCGATCAACTTAAGCAAACACATATCCCTTACCGGCGGCATCGACTGGGACCTGCTGCGCGCGAGCGTCGAGACGGCGACCCGTTTTCTCGACGACGTGGTTTCGGCCAACGCCTACGTGCCTGCCGTGCCGCAGCTCCGCGAGGCCGCCCACAAGGTCCGGCGCATCGGCCTGGGCATCATGGGTCTGAGCGACCTGATGTACGCGCTGCGTGTGCGCTACGGCAGCGCAGAGGGCCAGGAACTCGCCGCGCAGGTGATGGAGTTCGTGCGCTACCATTGTATGTGCGCCAGCATCGAATTGGCGCGCGAACGCGGTCCCTTCCCCGCCATCGCCGGCAGCATCTACGACCCCGGCAATTTGAAGTGGACGCCGCCTGAGCCGCTCGCCCCTTACACCCACGATTGGGGCCGCCCCGCGCTCGACTGGGGACAGATTACGGCGGGCATCCGGCGGCACGGCATCCGCAACGGCGCACAGACCACCATCGCCCCCACCGGGACGATATCCACGGTCGCCGGCTGCGAGGGCTACGGCTGCGAGCCGGTGTTCGCGCTGGCTTATATGCGCTATTTCGACGACAACGGCACGCGCCGCACCCTCCAATACACCAGCCCGCTCTTCGAGCAGGCGCTCATCGACGCCGGCCTGGACGAGGCCGCCCGCCGGTACATCGTCGAACAGGTCAACGTCAAAGGCTCTTGCCAGGATATCGAGGAGACGCCGGGGGATATCCGCCATGCCTTCGTCGTGTCGTCGGATATCACCGCCGAGGAACATGTGCGGATGCAGGCAGCCTTGCAGCGCTTTGTCGATAACAGCATCTCGAAGACGATCAACTTTCCCGCCGACGCCGCCGAGAAGGACGTAGCCGACGCTTACTTCCTGGCGTGGAAGCTGGGCTGCAAGGGCCTCACGGTCTATGTGACCGGCAGCCGCGACAAGGTGGTGCTCGAAACCGCCGAAACCGCCAGGGCGAAAGACAAAGATCACAAAGACAAAGAAGGTGAGAGCGCCGGCCCGGTAGATGAGCCGCTCGCACCCGAACCGGCTCCGGCGCAGCCGACGCTTTTCAACGAGGAAAAGAAGCCGCGCCCGCGCAGCCTGCCCGGTATGACCTACAAGGTTGATACGCCGCTGGGCAGCACCTTCATCACAGTCAACGAGAACGGCGGCGAGCAGCCTTTCGAGGTTTTCATGCACACGTCTAAGGCGGGCAGCGAAACCGCCGCCGTCTCAGAAGCGATGGGCCGGCTGATCTCGCACATCTTACGGCTCAGTTCGCCGGTGCCGCCGGTCAACCGGATGCGCGAGATCGTGCGCCAGCTGGAGGGCATCGGCGGTGGGCGGGCGCGCGGCTTTGGCGCTAACCGGGTGCTCTCGCTGCCCGACGGCGTGGCGCAGGCGCTCGCCGATTACCTGGCGAACAAGGGTGAGATGGAAATGGAAGCCAGGCCCGAAGCACCCGCCGGCTCTGCGCCGCAGATGCCGCTCCTGTCCGGCGACCTCTGCCCAGAGTGCGGGCAGGCGGCGGTCGTCCGTGAGGAGGGCTGCCGCAAGTGCTACGCCTGCGGCTACAGCGAATGCTGAACGGCGCCGCCCCTGGCCGGCGCCGGCCGGGGGCGATCTGCATCGATAGACAAATGAAAATCTGTTGACAAGCATTCTCCCTCATGCTAGCATCCCCATGTTTGTAAGCAGGACCCAGGGTGTGCATGATGAATTCTGAGGCCGGAGCCAGACGGCGTTTGATTCGTATTGTGCTTCTGCTAATTATCGTTGCGACATGGCCTTGTTATTGCCTGGGATGTTTGCTGTTGATGCTCTGGAACCAGCCGGCGCCGGGCAGCAGTAATGGGTTCGGCTTGTCGATGCCGACGCCCACCATGACCGCAACCGCGCCACTTCCCATGCCAGCCGCGCCCGGTCCCTGACCGGTGCTTATTGACTTCTACTGGGATTAGGAGGACACGATTGATCGACATTAAAGAAATCATCAAGAAGTTGTGCAGCGCCAAAGGCCCGCCCGGTTGCGAAGACCCGGTCGCCGGCGTGGTGCGCGAGATCTGGGAGCCGCTGGTCGATGCACTTGAGCGCGGCCATATGGGCGATGTCGTCGGCGTCAAGCGCGGCGCCGGCGCGGAGCCGCGCCGCAAGATCATGCTCGCCGGCCACATGGATGAAATCTCGCTCACCGTGCGCAAGGTCGAGGATGGGTTTATCCGCCTGGAGAGCCTGGACGGTATGGACCAGCGCATTTTGCCCGGCCAGTTTGTGACCGTGTTCGGTAAGCGCCCGCTCAGCGGCTACATCGGCAGCGTGCCGCCGCATTTGCTCGGCGGCAAAGACGGTCAGTATCCTGCTATCAAAGACCTGGTGGTCGATGTGGGTCTGCCGGCCGAGGAGGTCGCCGAGTGGGTCGGTCCGGGCGATGTGGTGACCTTCGACGCGCCGCTGCTGGAGCTGGGCGAGAACCGCCTGGCCGCCAAGGCGTTGGACGACCGCGCATCCATCGCGGCGATCACCATCTGCCTGGACCTGCTGAAAACCCGCAGCCACAAATGGGATGTGCTGGCGGTGGCGACCACCCGCGAGGAGGTCGGCTCGGACGGCGCGCGCGCGACCGCGTTCCAGTACCGGCCCGACCTGGGCATCGCGCTCGACGTGACTTTCGCTTCGCAGCCCGGCACGAGCGGCGTCACCTTTGACCTGGGTGAGGGGCCGACGCTGGGCGTGGGGCCGAGCTTCCACCCCAAGCTGTACAAGAAGATTATGGATGCCGCCGGCCGCCTGGAGATGACCATCCACGCCGACCCTGCCCCGTACCCCGGCGGCACCGACACCGCCGAGATTCAAATCAGCCGCGCCGGGGTTCCGACCGCGCTCATCAGCATCCCGGTGCGCAATATGCACACACCCATCGAAGTCGTCGATACCAAAGATATCGAGCGCGCCGGGCGGCTGCTGGCCGAGTTCATCGCCGGCCTGGATGATGACTTCCTGGATTCCATTGCCTACAGCCTTGAGCCGGAATGCAAGGAAGAAGAAGATAAAGGCGGCGAGGAGGGCGAAGCATGATCCTACAAGAGCTTTCAGACGCCTTTGGCGTCTCCGGTAACGAAGAGGAAGTCCGCCAGATCGTCCTGCGCCACAGCAAAGAGCACGTCGATGAGGTCAAGATCGACACCATTGGCAACGTGCTGGCGACGAAGAAAGGCACCGGCGCGGCCGGCCTGCGCGTGATGGTCACTGCGCACATGGACGAAGTGGGCTTCATGGTGGTCGATCACGACAGCAACGGCCTGCTGGGGTTCCGCTCCATCGGCATTCACCCGATGGTGACGCCCGGCAGCCGCTTGGTCGTCGGTCCGAAGAAGCTCCCCGGCGTGGTCGGCATCGAGCCGATCCACATGGCCTGGGGGGCGTCGGGCTATGCCGATATCAAAAAGACCGACAGCCTCCGCGTCGATATCGGCGCGGACAGCAAATCGTCGGCCCAGGGCAAAGCTCCCCTCGGCGCTTACATGACTTTCGATACCAAGTTTACCGAACTGAGCGAAAAGATCGTGCGCGGCAAGGCGTTCGATGACCGGGTCGGGTGTGCGGTGTTGATCGACCTGCTGGCCGGCGACCCGTTTCCCTTTGACCTGCTCGCCGCTTTCACCGTGCAAGAAGAAGTGGGGCTGCGCGGCGCGACCGTCGCGGCCTTCGCGCTGGAGCCGGACGTGGCTTTTGCGCTGGAGGGGACGATTTGCAATGACCTGCCGCAGGAACCGGGCGAAGATCAAACACCGGTGACCCGGCTGGGCGCCGGCCCTGCGATATCGGTCATGGACCGCTCGATGATTGCCGACCGCCGGTTGGTCAATCACCTGGTCGAGACCGCCAAAGCGCACGACATCCCGTACCAGATCAAAGCGCCGGGCGCCGGCGGCACCGACGCCGGCGCGATTCACCAATCGCGCGCCGGTATTCCCTCGGCGGTGGTCTCGACGCCGTGCCGCTACATCCACGGCCCGGCGGCGATCATGAACCTGGACGACTTCAACAACGTGATACGGCTCATGCGCGAAGCGCTCAAGGCGCTGACGCCGGCCGTCCTGGAACGCTAGGAGTAGGACCTTGAAGGAACTGATTAAGAAACTGACCGAAGCCTGGGGGCCTTCCGGCTGCGAGCACAAAGTGCGCGGCCTCATCGCGGAGGAAGTGCGCGGCCTGGCCGACGAAGTGCGCACCGACCCGCTCGGCAACCTGATCTGCCGCAAAGGCAGCGGCGGCGCCAAAGTCATGATCGCGGCGCACATGGACGAGATCGGCCTGATGGTGAGCCATGTCGATGAGAAGGGCTTTATGCGCTTCGTCCCCATCGGCGGTCTGCGCAGCGTGGCGCTGTATGGCAACCGCGTCTACTTCGAGAACGGCGTCGTCGGCACCATCAGCGCCGAGGGCGAAGGGTGGCGCACCACGCCGGACCGCGAGAAGTTCTATATCGACGTGAGCACCGGCGCCGAAGCCGGCCCCGGCGTGGGCGTGGGTGATGCGGCGGCCTTCTGGCGCGAGATGGTCGAGCGCGGCAATCGCATCGTCGCCAAAGCGCTCGACGACCGGATCGGCTGCGTGGTGGGGATCGAAGCGATGCGAAAGCTCGCCAAGACCGACCACGAGATCTACTTTGTCTTCACGGTGCAGGAAGAGGTCGGGCTGCGCGGCGCGCGGCCGGCGGCGTTCGGCGTGGAGCCGGATATCGGCATTTCGCTCGACGTGACCAGCACCGGCGACACACCCAAAGACGATAAGATGACCGTCGAACTGGGCAAGGGCGCGGCGATCAAGGTGCGCGACGGCGGGCACATCGTGCCCCCGGCGATCAAGAATCTGATGGTCAAGCGCGCCGAGGAGGCCGGCATTCCTTACCAGCTCGAGGTGCTGCCCGGCGGCACTACCGACGCGGCCGGTATCCAACTCAGCCGGGCCGGGATTCCGTCCGGGTGCATTTCGATCCCGACGCGCTACCTGCACACCGTCTCCGAGACGGTCGATATCGGCGACGTGCAGGCGTGTGTTGATCTGCTGGTCGAAATCTTGAGCAAGCCGATTGAGTTGTAATCCCTTCTGCGCAGCAGTGCAGGGAGCATACACTTGACGAGGACAATACGGCGCGGGGTGGGGCTGGTCATGGTGGCGGCGCTGCTGGTCGTGGCGTGCGCACCGGCCCAGCCCACCCCGCCGCCTACTGCGTCGCCGACGCCGGAGCCGATCATTTCTACGCTGACCCCGGTGGCGGTCGAGACGACCGAGCCGCCGGAGATGGGGCGGCAGACTTTGCGACTCTGGCTGGTCGAACCGTTCGCGCCGGAGGGTAAGGTGCCGGCGGCGGTATTCCTGGAGCAGTTGCAGCTTTTCCGCGCCGAACACACCGACCTCGACATCGACGTGCGCATCAAAGCGTCGTCCGGCGCGGAGGGCGTGCTGCCGGTGCTGCGCAGCACCGCGAGCGTCGCGCCGTCGGTGCTGCCCGATCTCGTCCTGCTCAGCCGCCCGGACTTAATCAGCGCCCTAAACGACTCGCTCATTCAAAACTTAAGCGGGCGGCTGCCGGAAGAGATCGTCAACGACTTGTTCCCGGTGGCGCTCGAGATGGTCACGCTGAACGGCGGCATTTACGGCGTGCCCTACACTTTAGATGCCCAACACCTGGTATACCGTACCACCGCCATCGACCAGGCCCCGGCTACCTTTGCCGACATGCTCGACGCGCCGCCGCCGTACCTGTTCCCGGCCGGCAACAGCACGACCGTGCTGGGGCAATACATGGCGGAGGGCGGCATGCTGGTCAACGAAGATGGGCAGTCGGTGCTCGACCCGGCGCTGGCGCAGAAAGCTTTGCGCTTCTATGAGGACGCAATGACCGCGCAGTTGGTCCAGGTGGATCTGTTGGGCTACCAGAAACCCCAGGATTATCTTGATAGCTTCTTGAATGGGCAGTCCAGCTTGGCGAACATCAGCACAACCCTCTATCTCCAGAATCGACGCCTGCTCCCCGAAGACGCCGGCGTCGCGCCGCTGCCGGCGCGTACCGGGCCGAGCGTCACCATCGTGTCCGGCTGGATATGGGCGCTCTCGACTGCCGACCCGGATAAGCAAGCTCTGGCGCTGGAGATGCTCAGCTGGCTGATGCGACCGGAGAACCAGGGCGCGCTGGCGCGGGATTACGGGATGCTGCCGTCGCAGCGCGCGGCGCTCCGCATTTGGGGCGACGACCCGTACAACTCGTTCGCCGAAGCGTTGCTCAACAACGCCGCGCCGGAGCCGGCCAAGCCCGCCGCGCTGAAGTCGGCGCGCGCGCTGCACGAAGCCATGCGCAGCCTTCTACTGGAGCGCGCCACCGCCGAACAGGCGGCGACCACCGCCGCCGAAAGCCTTGCCACCGAGTAACCGGACGCAATGACGCAGCCCGAGATCACCTCACCCAACAACGCGCGCATCAAGCAAATCCGTGACCTGATGGCCCGCCGCCGCGCCCGTTTGCAAACCCGGCGCTGTGCGCTCGAAGGCGCGCGCCTGGTCACGGACGCGCTGGAGGCCGGCGCGCAGGTGGATTACGTGTTGTTCACGCCCGGCTTTGCCGCCGGCGAATTGGGCGCGGCGCTGCTGGTGCATGCGCGTGCGCTCGGCGTGACCACGACACCGGTCGCGCCCAACCTGACGGCGCTGCTATCCGGCACCGAGACGCCGCAGGGCGTTTGGGCGGTGTGCCGGCTGCCGGAACTGCCCGCGCCGGCGCGCCCGACGCTCGCGCTGCTGCTGGACCAGATCCGCGACCCCGGCAACCTGGGGACCATCCTGCGCACGGCGGGCGCGGCGGGCGTGGAGCAGGTTATCTTGACGAAAGGCACCGCAGACCCCTTCAACCCGAAGGCGCTGCGCGCCGGCATGGGCGCGCATTTCCGCGTGCCGGTCGCTTTCGCAGATGAGGCCGGTCTGCCGGGCGCGCCGCTGGCGCTCGCCGATGCGCGCGGCGCAATCCGTTACGATGCGTTCGACTGGACGCAGCCGGTGACGCTGGCGGTCGGCGGGGAGGCGGAGGGTTTCTCAGAGGATATCCGGCGGCGCGCCGCTGCCGTCGTGTCTATCCCGATGGCGCGCGCCACCGAGAGCCTCAACGCGGCGGCGGCGGCGGCGGTGATTCTCTTCGAGGCGCGCCGCCAGCGCGCCAGAACATGACCGCGCCACAAGAGACTAGACTATGTTCATTCGATTCGTGATGCTGTTGGCGGACTCGCTCCCCCTCACCCCCTGGCCCCCTCTCCCACGTTGGGGAGAGGGGGAAGACGCGCACTTCGGCGCGATTCTGGCCCCCTTTCCCCCCTT
>JAFGMM010000401.1 GCA_016927535.1 Anaerolineae bacterium | reverse complement strand
TCGCGCGTCTTCCCCCTCTCCATCCAATGGAGAGGGGGATAAGAGGGGGTGAGGTATTTTCATCCTCTTGTGGTGCTGCACCGCAACCTGGACATCTTCCTTGCCGATCTTACTCTACCACCCGACCCGGCTGCGGCGCAACAGCGCCACCAGCAGCGGCACGCCCACCAGCCCGGTAATCACACCCAGCGGCACCTCAGACGGCAGCAGCGTCCGCGAGATATTGTCGATGGCGAGCATAAACGCCGCACCAAAGCTCAAACTGATCGGGATGAGGCGCTTGTGATCCGGGCCGACCACGATGCGCCCGGCGTGCGGAATCACCAGCCCCACCCAGCCGATCACCCCGCCCACCGATACCGCGATGGCCGTCATCAGCGTGCAGCAGACGATAATGCCCAGCTTGAGCCGGTCGGTACTGACGCCGAGCGCTTGCGCTTCCGCGTCGCCCAGCGAGAGAATGTTGATCTGCCAGCGGATGAGATAGAGAAAGGCCGCCCCCGCGAGCGTGATCACCGCCAGCGGCGGGATATCGACCCACGTGACCGCCGTAAGGCCGCCCAGCAGCCAGAACGTAATCGCCGGCAGCGCGTCCAGCGGGTCGGCGATGTACTTCAGCAGCGAGGTCAGCGAGGCGAAGAACGAGCCGATGAGAATCCCCATCAGCGTCAGCACGATCATCGGCGAAGTCTTGTAGATGCGGCTGCCCCAAAACGCCAGCGTCACCGCCAGCAGCCCGAAGCCGAACGCCGCAATCTGCGCGTGCCACAGCTGCCCGGTCAGCAGCAGCATCAGCGCCGCGCCGAAGCCCGCGCCCGACGTGACGCCCAGGATATTCGAATCGACCAGCGGGTTCTTGAAAAGACCCTGGAACGCCGCGCCCGTGCTCGCCAGGCTCGCGCCGATGAACAGCCCCGCCAGCGCGCGCGGCAGCCGCAGCCGCAGGACGAGCGTCTGCGCCACCTCCGGCACATCGGCGGCGATGCCCGGCGCCAGCGGCGACAGCAGCGTGCGAATCACCTCGTCCAGCGGGATCGGGTAGCGGCCGGCGGCCAATCCAAACAGAAAGAACGGGATTGGCAGCGCCAGCAGCAGCCCATATTTAAAATTGACGCGCCGCGCGACCAAGCGCGCGGCGGTCTGTAGACGTTCGTAAGTTCCGGTGCTCATAATCTCGACTTCGCCTCCCCCCCATCCCCAGCCCTTCCCCCACAAGGGGGGGAAGGGAGCCGGAGCGCGCTCCGAAAGTCCCCTCTCCCCTTTGTGGGAGAGGGGATTTAGGGGTGAGGGGAAACCGCCCGGCGCTACTCGCCGCAGAACGCCGTGATCTCCTCGTCCGACATCGCGTAGCCGTACCAGGTCGCGTAGAAGTACGGCGCTTCGACCTTGCACTGCATGTTTTCGCCCAGCAGGTCAGGATAGAGCGTGTGCGCCATCCAGATGATACCCAACACCGAGTCGGGCACGGGCGTATCGAGCGGCGCGCTGAACTGCGGAAGCTGGTACACGTGCCCCGCCTTCACCGCGTCGAGCACCTGCCATTCCGCGCTCTCGGTGATCGCCTCGACGCTCGCGCCGCCGTAGGTAGGCAGGAAGATTACGTCCGGGTTCCAGACCACCACCTGCTCCAGGTTAACATCGTTCCAGTAGCCGGTCAATTCGGCGCTCACCGAGATACCGCCCGCCGCCTCCACCATCGCCGTCTGGTACATTTCGCCGCTGGCGACGCGCAGCGGCTCGGTGCCGGTAAACAGCACCTTCACGCGGTCGGCCTCATCGATCCCGCTCGTCGCCTCGGTGACGACCCCGAACACCCAGTCATAGTACTTCGCCCAGGCCTCGGCGCGCCCGGCGGCGTCCGGGCCGAGATACTGCCCCGTGATGAACATCGCTTCCTTGAGCGCTTCGGGCGTCTCGCCCTCGTAGAGCACCAGCGGCACCCCAAGCTCGCGGATCGCGTCGATCCACGCCGTGCGCGTGCTGGCGGTAATCAAATCCGGCTCCTGCGCGGCGGCCTCCTCGATATTAATCTCTTTCTGGCTCATCTGCATGAACGACCCCTTGGCCGCAAAGTCGGGATCGATGCGCGCCATCGCCTCGGCGGCCGGCCCGCTCATACCCAGGAAATTCGCCGCGACGATGCGGTCGCCGCCGCCCACCGTGTAGATGTAATAGGACGCCATGGCGTACGGGCTGAGGATGCGCTCGACCGGCTGCGAGACGACGACCTCGTTGCCGCCCTGGTCGGTGATGGTCACCTCGGCCGGCAGCAGACCGCCGTCGATGAGCAGCTTTTGCGCGCCCGGCGACTTAACAAAATCCATAAAGGCCGCGGCTTCCACGTTCTCGGTCACCGCGCCCAGGCCCGCGCCGTAGAGGAAGTAGACCGGTCGCCGGATGTACGCATCCGCCGCCAGCGCCATCGCGTCGGCGGTGGCGAGCAAATCCGCCTCCGCGCGCGCCGCCACGAAGGCCGGCGCCGCGCCGTCGTACAGCGCGCCGTAGAGCAGTTCCAGCGCCGGCTTCAGCTCCTCATCCGCCAGGATGGTAAACGGCGCATCCTGCGCCAGCGCGCCGCCGGCCGACGCCAGCACGATCAACAGGGCCAAAGTTAGCTTCACGAAACGCGACATCGCATTCTCTCCTTTTGTTGTTTGAGTACAAGCCGGTCCATCTTGGACGATTGGGCACGGCAGCGCCGGGTTCCTGCCGCCCGACACGGTTCCGAAGACGGCAAGAACCCAGCGCGGCTGCGCTCAACCCTGCCCCGCTGCGGGGCAACCTTAAATTCAAGCATTTTCCACGTGAAAGTATGGCGACCAACAACCGCATCGGTTGGACGCCAACAGCCGCGCTGAGGGCGCAGCCCTCCTCCTTTCCAAACACGGGAGGCGCAGGCGTTTCCCCCTACACCCTACCGCCGTCTCAGGGTACGGCAGCCCTTACGGGTCGGTCTGCCCCCCATAGCCGGGTACCGTAGGCGGGGCAGACTCGGAGAATGGGTATGCAGTTTTAGACCTTTGCACACACAGCTATAGTTTGTCAGATAATGTTCTGGAATTTACCTCACCCCCCTACCCCCCTCTCCATGTCATGGAGAGGGGGAATCGGAGCCGTCATCTGGGGGTTTCTCCCCCTCTCCACCATGTGGAGAGGGGGCTGGGGGGTGAGGTGAGTCTAAAACATTTTCTGAAGGTCTATAGC
>JAFGMM010000400.1 GCA_016927535.1 Anaerolineae bacterium | reverse complement strand
GCACCAGCACCACCACCAGCGCCAGGTTCACGTAGCGCATCGCGCCGCGCACGTACCGGCGCGGCTCGACGGTCCAGCCGCGCGCGTCGAGCCACGCGCCGAGGTGCCGGGTCAGGACCGGCGTCGCCACGACCGCGAACACCGCGATATTGCGCCCCGCCATCAGCGCCATGAAGCCGGTGCCGCTCACCAACGCCATATCGATCCAGTCGAGGCGGCGCTTCGACAGCCCGGCGAATCCCAGCGCGCCGAACAGCAGCACCACGAAAGGCCAGGTCTGGCGCTCGTGGAAGTTGGGCGACGCCCACTCTTGGATGTAGTCTTGCAGCGCGCCGATGCCCACCGTGCGGAAAGGATAGGTCAACATCACAGTACCGTAGGGATTGATGCAAATGGCCGCCAGCGAAAGAACCACCGCAAGCCCCACCTGCCCGATCTCCCGCCAGTTCGCCGCGTCGGTGTCGTCGGGCAGCTTGAGGAGAATGCTCGCCGTGCCGCCCGCGATGTACCCGAACATCAAAATAAAGCCGATGGCAAACCCACCGTGCAGGTTCGCCCAGAGCAGCATCAGCGGCGGGATGAGCCAGATCAAGCGCCGGTGGTTTTGACCCTTGCCGTGCCGGTATTGGTGCAGCAAATAGGCGACAATTGTGCTCAGCACGAAAGATATCATCTGCGGGCGCGGCGACCAAAACACCGCCGCCGCCGCCGCGCCGGTCACCAGCGCAAAGGCGCGCACGTAGATATTGCCCTCGCACATCAGGTACACGAAGCCCATGCCCACGGTCGCCAGCAGCGCGGTGAAGATCACCAGGCCGGCGCTGCCGCCGATCTGGTAAAACAGGTAGATCAGGATTTGCGATCCCCAACTGTGATTGATCCACGGCTGGCCGCCCATCGGATGCGAGAAAGGATCGTGCGTCAGGATGGCGCGGTGCGTCACCGTGTACTCGCCGGCGCGGATGTGCCACCAGGTATCGGTATCGGTGGGCACGCGCGCCGCCATCATAAAGATGCACGCGAACAGGACAATAAACGTCACACGCTGGATGGTCAGTCTTTGCAGCATTTCAACACAACCTGCTTCTAACAGAGCGCTTCAAGTTCGGCATAATCCGGCAAAATCTGTGTTGGTCAGCGACCTAATTGACTCCCCCTCACCCCCAACCCCTCTCCCACAAGGGGCGAGGGGAGCCAGAATCGGTGCGCGGCGGCTCCGGTTCCCCCTCGCCCCGGCGTGGGAGAGGGGGTAAGGGGGCGAGGGGGAGAAAGCGCTAAGTCAATTACATTATTGACCATCACATAATCCGGCCCGATCGTACCCAAATCGAATGCCTCCCGTCTGTTACAACCCGCCGCCCCTCAGTATAATGCAGACACAGATATCATGAAACTGTCGGCCATATCTGATAAGATAACAGGTGCAGCGAACCGCGAACCGTGCGCGGCCAGGTTAGAGACAGCGGCGACTCTTTGACCGATAACCTCCCGGTCCCCTCCCCACCAGGCGGAGAACCGCGCGATTGGGCGACTCCGATTCCCCCTCTCCATGACATGGAGAGGGGGCTAGGGGGTGAGGTAAACTAGGTCAACGTGTCGCCACTACCTAAGCCGGGTAACACAAATTATTCGCGCTATTCGCGCTATTCGCGGTTAAAAATCTTATTCTTATAGGGAGCAAAGGTCGTGGATGCCGGTTATGCCCTGAACTACAATATCCTCTCCGCCGAGCACGAGCAAAACGTCTACCTCATGGCGCACATCAAAGCGCGGCCGGCCCCGGCCGGGCGCCGCCCGCTCAACCTGAGCGTCATCCTCGACCGGAGCGGCTCGATGCGCGGCGACAAGCTGGAATACGTGAAGAAGGCCGCGCAGGTGTTGGTACAGCGCCTCGGCGCCAACGACCGCTTGAGCCTGGTCGCCTACGACCAGGACGTAACCGTGCCCATCCCGCCGCGCGCCGTCATCCACAAGGACACCATCCGGCAGGTCATCCAGTCGATCAAAACCGGCGGCACCACCAACCTCAGCGGCGGCTGGCTGGAGGGCTGCCGGCTGGTCGCCGAAGGCATGGCGGCCCGGCGCGTGCCGGCGCACGTCATCGAGCTGTTCCAGCCGAGCGACGAGACCGCAATCGTCGAAGGGCAGGTCAACCGCGTGCTGCTGCTCACCGACGGCCTGGCGAACGAGGGCATCACCGAACCCGACCGGCTGGCGGCGCTGGCGGCGCAGAAACGCGCCGAGGGCATCGTCACGACCACGATGGGCGTCGGCCAGGACTTCAACGAAGACCTGCTGACCCGCATGGCGACCGAGGGCGGCGGCAGCTTCTACTACATCGACAGCCCCGACCAGGCCCCCCAGATTTTCGCCGAAGAACTCCATGACCTGCTCAGCGTCGTCGGGCAAAACCTGGTCATCACCCTGGCGCTCTCGCCCGACGTGACCTTCGTCCGGCAGTTGAACGCCTACCCGCACGAGGCCGGCGGCGATACGGTCACCTTCCGGCTGGGCGACCTGTACGCCGACGAGATCAAAATCCTGCTGGTCGAAATGCACGTCCCGGCGCTGGCGCGGCTGGGCGAGATAGAAATCGCGCGGCTCCGCTTCGACTACGACGAACTGGGCGAGGGCCACGTCCGGCACCAGACCGGCGAACTGCCCATCATCGTCAACGTCACGCCGGAACCCGACCCCGACCGGGAGCCGGATACCACGGTGGTCAAAAACGTCCTGCTGCTGCGCGCTGCCCGCGCCCGCGAGGAAGCGATCCGCCACGCCGACCGACGCGACTTCAAAAAGGCCAGCAGCACGCTCGCCGAGGCCGCCGAGGCCATCTATGACAGCAGCCTGGACGACCCCGACCTGCAAACCGAACACGACATGCTGCGCGAAGAAGCGGTCGATATGGAGATGGGCGAACAGCGCTACGACGCGCACATGCGCAAAACCACCGCTGCCAAATCCTTCCACGGCCACACCGCCCGGCTCTCGCGCCTGGACCAGACCAGCACCCTGCACATGCGGACCAAAGAACTCCGCGAAGCGCTGGAGCGCAGCGGCGCGACGCCGGCGGTCATCGCGTGGAAGCGCGAGGCGCTGGACCTATCGGCGGTAGACCTGCTGTGCATCGGGCGCGCCGCCGACAACGATATCGTCGTCCCGGAGAATATCGTCTCGGCCTACCACTGCAAGATCATCCGCAACGGCGACGACCTGTACTTAGAAGACCTGGGCAGCACCAACGGCACCTTTGCCAACGGCGGGCGGCTGTACGAGCGCTTCCGGCTCAGCGCCGGCGACGTGGTGACGGTCGGCTCGTGGTTGTTCCGCTTCCTGAACAAGTCGCCGGCGCGCCCCGACGGCGCGCCGGCGCAGGGGCAGGTTTGACGGGCACAATTTTGTCGAACCCCCACATCTGGGGGTAGGGGCGGCTGCGCAGCGTGAAACCCGCCCCTACGGTTAGCGTGAAACCCGCCCCATATGCATCAACTTAAGCGCTTTTTCCCCCTCTCCCCCGACCCCTCTCCCTCAAGGGGCGAGGGGAGTCAGACT
>JAFGMM010000399.1 GCA_016927535.1 Anaerolineae bacterium | reverse complement strand
TTTTGAATGAGGGCTTACCCATTCCTATTGATTTTTCGCTTACCCCTTTATGGGGTTTTTAAAAGTGTCCGGTAGTGAATTGCTCTTTCTCCATGTTCTCTGTGCGTTCCGTGGTGGTATTACTTCTCGATATCCCGCGCGTTGTAGCGCCGGCGCAGTTCGGCTTCATCCGCCGCCATCAATGTTTCGATATCGGCGTTGAATATCCCTTCGATGATTTCGTCCACGCGCCGCTCCAGGTGCTCGGACCGGGGCGCGAGATAGCGCCCGTAGAGCCGCCGCGCCAAGATGCCGATGTTGTACTGGGCTTCTTCGGCGGGGCAGCGCGCCGCGCACATGCCGCACATGATGCAGTCGAATGACTTCTGCGCCACCGCCGCGATATCGCCGCGCATAGCCGCCGCCATGTAATCGCGCACGTCAAGCTCCTGCGGGCACGCCTTCGTACACGCGCCGCAGCCCAAACAGCGCAGCACTTCGGGATAGAGGCTGAACAGGGTCGCGGCCTGCGGCGCGAGGTCTTCGATGCGGTAACTGGCGCGCTGGGCCGGGAAGAACGGAATCTGCGCCAGGTACATGCCGGGTTCGACCACGGTCTGGCAGGCCAGGCCGAAGTACAGCTTGGGGTCGCCCTGGAGCCGGTAGGCGGTGGCGCACGCGCCGCAGAACCCGCCCCGGCAGCCCACGCCGCGCACCAATACGTAGCCGGCCCACTCCATCGCCTTCATGATGGTCAGGCTGGGCGGCACGTCGTAGCGCTTGCCCATGATGTACACCGGGATGCGCGCATCTTCGATTTCGGGTTTGGGGTCTGGCTTTGTTATGTCTTCGCTCATGTCGTCGCTCCTGATTCTTTTTCACCACGGAGTACACGGAGAGCACGGAGAAGATAAGATGGAGATTCCGCGCCCTCGGTATCATCTTCGTCATAGCATCTTGCGTTTAATACCGCTTTTGAGGATCAGTACATGAAAGTTGATAAGCAAACCCACTTTGCATTTTGCCAGCTTAAGGTAAGTTAGCAATTGAGCTTCGTGTACCGGCTCGAGCGCGCTAACGGACTTCAGTTCCACAACGACTTTACCGTCCACGAGGAAATCAAGACGATAACCGCAATCAATTTGAGTCCCCTTATAAGCGACCGACACGGGCTTTTCTCGCTCGAAGGGAATATTTCGCAGCGTAAACTCACGCGCCAAGCAAGCTTGATACGCCGACTCTAGAAGTCCGGGGCCAACTTCGCGGTGTACTTCCATCGCCGCCCCGATGATTTGGCCGGTCAACTCCTCGTAGAGCATACTCTGCTATTCTCCCGCTCTGATTGCTCTCCGTGTTCTCCGTGCACTCCGTGGTGATATTCTTCTTGTCCTATTCCTCTCCGACCTCGTTCCACTCGTTCTCTTTGAAGGTCACCAGCGGCAGCGGCTCATCCACACTCTGCCCCGGCAGATATTCGAACGCGGCCTGCACGTCTGCTCCGACTGCGCGGAACACCTGGCCCACCGGCAGCGCCGACGGGCACGCTTCGGTGCACATCCCGCAGCCCACACAGCTCACTGCCATGTGGTTGAGGCGCGTCAAGTGAAACAGCAACGTATCGGTCGGCATGCGGAGCGCGCCTTTGCGCCCGGCCCACGCCGCGTATTTCTCCGGCGGGTAGTCGAAGATTTGGCCGCGAAACACACACACCTTGCAGTAGCAAATCGGGCAGACCTGCTGGCAGTTCATACAGTGGATGCACGCCGCGAAGATATCGCCCATGCCGCCGCCGGACCGCAACTGTTCTCTTGTTTCGGCAAAATCGGCGTCGCGCCGGGCGGTGCGCGCCGCGACCAGCCGCTCGACCGCCGCCGCGCGTCCCGGCGCTTCCGCGCCGTCGCGCAGTACGGGCAAATCCGCGAACACCTCCGGCACATCGACCGGCACGCCGGCGCGCAGGTCGGCGCCCAACAATTCGATCTTGATGTCCGCGCCGGCGCCGGGCACGGGCTGCTCGCACATCTGGCAGGCATCGCGGAAGCGGTAGCCGGTCGCCGGTTTGATCGCGCCGGTCTCGACGCCCTGGGGGATCGCTTCGATGTGGTCGGCCATGAAGTCCGGCACCGGGTAGGTACCCAGGCAGTCGATGCCGATCACCGTCACGCCCTCAAAGCTGGCCTGCTTGAGCTTGACCAGTTCCACGAACGCGCGTAGTTCGCACGGGCGCAGCACCGCCGCGATGCGCTTGCGCGGCTCGCGCACGGTCAGCCGGGCCATCTGCGCCGCGCCGTTCACCGGGAGCACCGGCGCGAGCGGGTCGGCCTGCGCCAGGATACCGGGGTCGGCGACGAGCGCGTGCGTCACCGCGCCGCTGCGCATGCGCACAGGCGTAAAGATCATGTCGATATCGTCGCGTGTGAGCACTGCCTGCAAGAACGCCGCGAGCGCGGCCTGTACACCGGCCTCTTGTACCGGGATGAGCTTCTTCGTCATACTTTCAGTCTCCGGGTAAGCTATTCGGCTTCATCAAGCGGCTTCTCCGACTCGGCGCGCGGTTCGGGATGGACCATCACGTCCGCGCCGGGTGTGAGTTGTTTGATCGTCTGTTCAACGGTTTCGGTCAGTTTGTGCGCTTCGTCCAGGGGCATCCTGTCGTCCATGACGACATGGATATCGACAAACGACCGCGGCCCAGATGGGCGGATGCGCACCCGGTGGCATTCCAGCACGCCGGGGATTGCTTCGACTGCCTGTTCAATCTTGGCGCTCAGGCCAGGCGGCGCGGTGTCGATCAGCGCATCGACCGCGCGCTTGCCGAGCCGCAGGCTCACCACGATCACAATCCCGGCGACGGCCAGCGCAGCCGCCGCGTCGGCTTTCTCCAGAAAGGCCAGCGACGGCGCCAACTCGCCCAGCTTGACGCCGGCCAGCCCTACAATCACAACCGACGAACTCCAGATATCGGTGCTGAAGTGCAGCGCGTCGGCTTCGAGCGCCTGGCTTTTGTGCTTGTCGGCGGCGCGCTTCAGCATACGCGAGCGATTGTAGTCCACCACGATGGACACAAACATGACCAGGAAGGCCCAGATCGACGCATCGACGTGTATTTCTGTGCTGGTGAGGCGGTGTATCGCCTCGTAGATAATCCACACACAGGTGATGAGCAGCAGCAGCGTCTCGACCAGCGCCGACAGATTCTCGACCTTGCCGTGCCCGAACGGGTGCTCTTGGTCCGGCGGCCGGTCGGATATGCGCACCGCGAAGAAGGTCACCAGCGCCGCCACCAGGTCAAGCCCGGAGTGCGCCGCCTCCGCGAGGATGCCCAAACTGCCGGACGCAATGCCGACAATGATCTTGAACCCTGTCAAGAACACTGCTGCCCAAACAGAACTCAGTGCAGCCCGGTTTTTCTCCTGAGCGGCTGTACCTACCGACATTACCTCATCTCTCCGTGCGCCTTTAATGCAACGATCAACCTCTTAAAATCTTCTTTGCCAGCCCGAAACGGCTAAGCATGGCATAAGACTAACGTGCGCGATCCCATATGCTGCCACAAATTCGCCGTGTCGCCGAGCGCCGCCGGGCCTTCGGACAAAAACTCGGCGTTGAGTCTGTCCTCGGTTGCCAGCCACAGAGCTGAAAAATCCGCCTGCTGCGCTTCAGGGATGCGCTTGCACAGTCCTTTGAAAGAACTTAAATTGCTGTAAAAACTCCGCAAGATGCGAAACCCGGCTTCGCTGACCATCCGGTCTACATCACGGCGCGCGACGCGCTGCTGAAACTGGCCGACCATGCCCAGCCTGGCTAAGGGCGCCGCAAACCGGTTGTGCAGCCACACACGCATCTGAACGGGCCAGGTTCGCGGCGCGCCGAGATCGAGCGACAGGCGAAAGTGACCGTCATCGTAGTTCAGGTAAAACACGCCGTCCGGCGCAAGCAGCCGGCGAGCGTTCTGCAAGTACTGCCGGCGATCATACACGTGCTCGAAGACACTGAAGCTTACAATAAAATCGGCCTCGAAGGTCAAGTTTTGCAGGTCGTCCCCGGTGTACACCTCGGCGCGCAGCCCACGAAGCCGGTTCACGGCGGCGGCGTAGCTCTTGGGGTTCGGCTCATACCCGACCATGCGCAGGTTAGCGCAGTCCGCCAGGATGCGCGGCCAGTCGCCGCCAGTACCGCAGCCGTAGTCGAAGATCAGGGTATCCTGATCCCCAACCTGGCGCAAAATCTCGTCAATCACTTTGGTCTTGGCGATATTCCCCAGCCAGTAAAGCTTTGCCCCGGTCATGTGCTCGCACCGCCTCGACGACTGCTACCCGACTTCCCACGCCACCTTGAGCGGGTTTGGCCCCAATGCGCGTATCGCCTCGGTCATTTCGGCGACGGTCTCGGCAAAGCGCGCGCCTTCGCTGGCGCTGATCCAGCGCAGCCATACCCGCTCGTCCTCGAAGCCGGCGCTTTCGAGGATCGTTTTTAAGTTGATGTAGCGCCGCCGCGCTTTATAGTTGCCCTCCTGGTAGTGGCAGTCGCCGGGATGGCAGCCGCCGATCAGCACACCGTCGGCGCCGTGGAGCAGCGGCTGCAAGACATACATCGGGTCCACCGAGCCGGAGCACATCAAGCGGATGATGCGCACGTTCGGCGGGTATTGCAGGCGCGACGTACCGGCGAGGTCGGCGCCGGTATAAGTGCACCAGTTGCACAGGTACGCAACGATGCGCGGCTCAAAGATTGGGTCGGTCATAGTTAGTCCCCTAGTCTCGAATAAGTTTTGATGAGCTTGCTCTTGGCCCTCTCAACTTTGCCTGAGTTCTTCATACCGGTCAGCCGGATTGTGTACCAACCTATTGAGTTATTCACTACGTCCTTTTTATGGATACCATTCAGCTCTTCGTAGCGCCGGAGCCAGGCCGGGTTCTGCTCAATGGCTAAACACACCTGGTCGGTAATGTCGGGCGGATAGGGTGGAGAGAATTTCCCTAAGACCTCTTCCACCAGATCTTTGATATCTTGTGTCTCCATCTCTTTGCCTCCTCGGTCATACGGGCAGGTCCACACAGGCCAAGTATCACGCCTCGTGTCCCCCAAAGATATTGCTGATTTCTTCGGCATGCTCTTCTTCGTGGTACGCCAGGCCCAGCACCAGCCTTGCCGCCGGGCCTTCGCCGCCCCACGGCGCGACCAAGCGCCCTGCAAGCTCTTCCGGCGACATCTCGTCAATGAGCGCTTTCATTTGCTCGCGCGTCCGCTCCCACTCGGCGAAGATGTGTTCGAAGCCGAGCGCCTCGCGGGTCGTGACGGTCTGCTCGTTGTAGTAATCGACGCCGCGCCTTGCCAGCATCTCAACCGGTTCGCCGTCTAGGTAAGCGCGAAGCGAGTTAATCGCCGCGTCGTCCCAGCCGGCGATATGCGCCAGCACGTGCTTGATCGTCCAGCCGGGGTACACCTCCTGCGCCTTGTCGATCTTCTCGACGACGGCGCGCATCTTGGCGCGGGTTTCGTCCAGCCGCCTGATGATGCTGTCTTTGTCTTCCATTTTGTTTTCACCTTCCATTTGCACCATTTTAACCACGCGCGGACTCACTCGATTTGCAGCAGCGCCATATCCGCCATATCGAGAATCTGCGCCGCCGTGAAGCCGCGCTGCTGGCTGGCCTTGTTCGGGCAGGCGACCACGCACGCGCCGCAGCCCTGGCACAGCACCTCCACCACCTGCGCATACGGCGCCGTGTCGTCGAGCACGCGCGCTCCATACGGGCACACCTCCACGCACACGCCGCACGCCGCACACAAGCGCGGATTCACGCTTGCGACCAACGGCTGCGACTCCAGTTCGGCCTTGCTCAGCAGCGCCGCCGCACGCATCGCCGCGCCGCGCGCCTGCGCCATCGCCTCGTCGATGTTGCGCGGCGAATGCGCCAGCCCGGCCAGGTAGATGCCTTCGGCGGCGAAGTCGAGCGGGCGCAGCTTGACATGCGCCTCCAGGAAGAAGCCGTCTTCGGTCAGCGGCACCTTGAGCAGCTTCGCCAGCGTGTCATTTGATTCTACATCGGGACTGATGCCCGCGCTCAATACCACGCGGTCCACGCGCAAGGTAACCGGCGCGCCCGACGGCTGCTCGTTGACCGTAACGCGCAGCGTTTCCCCTCTCCCTGAGGGAGAGGGGCCAGGGGTGAGGGCAACCTCCGGCGGCTGTTCGGGATCGTATTGCAGGAAGATCACGCCGCGCCGCCGCGCCTCGGTATACAGTTCTTCGTGAAAGCCGTAGGTGCGGATATCGCGGTACAGGATATAGACCTGCGCGTCCGGGTCGAGCGCTTTCAGGTGCAGCGCGTTCTTGATCGCCTCGGTGCAGCAGATGCGCGAGCAGTACGGGTGTTCGTCATCGCGCGAGCCGACGCACTGGATCATGGCGACGGCCCTCACCCCCGCCCCCTCTCCCTCAGGGAGAGGGGATTGAGGGGTGAGGGCGACAAGCTCCTGCTCAAACTCGCGCTGCGTGACCACGCCCGCGATCTCGCCGTAGCCGTAAGCTTTCGGTTCGGTCATCTGCGCGCCCGTCGCCACGATCACCACGCCGTGCTCGATTGCTTCGCGCATGCCGCCGGCGCGCCGGACCGTGGTCGTGAACTTGCCCTTGTACCCGCCGACCTCCTCGATCTCCGTCTCCAGCATCACGGTGATGCGCGGCTCGGCGCTCACCGCCGCAACCGTTTCTTGCAACAATTGCTGCGGGTCATTATTCCCCTCTCCCCTCGTGGGAGAGGGGGCAGGGGTGAGGGGAGTCAAAATATGGCGCAGGTTGCCGCCGAGCACGGCCTCGCGCTCCACCAGCGTCACCGGGAAGCCCTGCCGCGCCACGCCAAGCGCCGCCGTCATGCCGGCGATGCCGCCGCCGATGACCAGCGCGCGGTGATTCACGCTGAAGGTGCTGCGCCGGATCGCGACCAGCTTCGCGGCCTTGCTCGCCGCCATGCGCACCATGTCTTTAGCCTTGGCGGTCGCCGCGCCGGGGTTGCTGCGGTGCACCCACGACGCCTGTTCGCGGATGTTCGCCATCTCGAACAGGTGCGGGTTCAGGCCGGCGGCGCGCAGCGTGTCTTGAAAGAGCGGCTCGTGGGTGCGCGGCGTGCAGCTTGCCACGACCACGCGGTTAAGGTTGTGCTCAAGGATCGTCTGGGTGATGCGCGCCTGGGTATCCTGCGAGCAGGTGTACAGGTTGTGCTCGGCGTAAGCGACGCCGGACAGCGTCCGGGCATACTCGACCACCGCCGGCACATCGACCACGCTCCCGATGTTGATCCCGCAGTGGCAGACGAACACGCCGATGCGCGGCGCTTCTTCGCTCACGTCGCGCTCTGGCGGATACTCCGGCATCACGGTGCGGGTATCGCGCGCCGCCGCCAGCAGGCCCGACGCCAGCATCCCCGCGCACGACGCCTCGATCACGGTTTCGGGGATATCTTTCGGTTCGGCGAACGCGCCCGCCACGTACACGCCGGGCCGCGAAGTCTCGGCGGGGTGATAAGCGTCCGGCTGCGCGAAGCCGAAGCGATTCAGATCGACGCCCAGCCGCCGGGCGAGCGTCTGCGTCTCCGGGCCGGGGCGCAGCCCCACGCTCAGCACCACCATGTCGAACTCTTCTTCGGTGTTTTTGCCGTCGGGCGTGGCGTACTGCACGCGCAGGTTACCCGTGCCCGGCACCTCGCGCACCGCCGAGGGCATGCTCCGCACGTAGCGGACGCCGTGCTCGCGCTGCGCGCGCTCGATGTAGCGCTCGAAGTCCTTGCCGAACGCGCGAATATCCATGTAGAAGATGGTCGGCGCAATGCGCGCGTCGTGCTCTTTGGCGATGACCGCTTCTTTGGTCGCGTACATGCAGCACACCGACGAACAGAAATCCGCGCCGCAGGTCTGGTCGCGGCTGCCGACGCACTGGATCCACGCCACCTTGTGCGGGTGCGCACCGTCGCCGGGGCGTGTGACCGCGCCCAGCGTCGGGCCGCTGGCGCTCAGCAGGCGCTCAAACTCGCGGCTGGTGAGCACGTTGGCATAGTGCCCATAGCCGTACTCCGGGCGGATATCGCCGGGCGCGGTCTGCAAGCCGGGCGTGAGAATCACCGCGCCGACTTCGAGCGCCAGGCGTTCCGGCTGCATCGTGTGGTCGATAGCGCCGGCCCGGCACGCCAACACGCACTCGTTGCACTCCGAGCACACGCCGCACGCCAGGCAGCGCGCCGCCTCCGCGAGCGCCTGCTCGCGGGAAAAGCCGCCGTACATCTCGCCGAAGTCTTTGACGCGCTCGGCGGCGGGGCGCTTCGGCGGCTCGGCGCGCGGGAGCCGCATCGCGGAGTTGGCGTTCATGCGGCGCTGCACCTCGGCAATCTCCAGCAGCGCCACCCCCTTTTCGAGCGTCTCCTGCTCGACCTGAAGCGTCGCCAGCGCCTCGACGCCCTGTTCGAGATAGACCATGATGCTCTGTGCGGCCTTGCGCCCGGCGGCGATGGCGTCCACAACGAAGGCCGTGCCGGTCACCACGTCGCCGCCCGCGAAGACGCCCGGCATACTGGTATCGAGCGTGGCCGCGTTCACGATGGGATAGCGCCCGCGCGCCGTCTCGACCTGTCCGGCGAGCCAGCCGGTGTCGGGGCGCTGCCCGATGGCGAAGATCACGACATCGGCAGGAATGACCTCTTCGGTGCCGGGGATCTCGTCGAAGTCGGGGCGACCATCGACGAAGCCGCGAAAGTCCACCTCCGCCACGCGCACGCCCGTAACGCTGCCGTTCTCGCTGGTGATCTCCTTGAACGTCCGCGATGGGAGGACTTCGATGTTTTCTTCTTCGGCGTCGCGCACCTCCCAGGCGTGCGCGGGCATGGTCGCGCGGCTCTCCAGGCAGCTCATGCCGACCCACGCCGCGCCCAGGCGCACGGCGGTCTGCGCCGCGTCGATGGCGACGTTGCCGCCGCCCAGCACCAGCACGCGCTTGTTTTGGACGTTGGGAACCTCACCCCCCGGCCCCCTCTCCATACATGGAGAGGGGGAGCCGGACGCGCGCGCCTCCGGTCCCCCCTCTCCACGGGTGGAGAGGGACTGCGCATCGGTGCGTGGGGGTGAGGTAAGAGACGCAACTAAAGCCTTGCTTATTCGTTCCACCACTCCGTTTGTGTCTGTCAACACTTCTTCGTTAGTAAACCGCAGCACACTTAGTCCAAGACTTTCCAGGTATTCCTGGCGGATCATGTCCTCTTGATCGGTATATTCGTGAATCGGACCATCGACTTCAATGACCAGCCTTGCTGCCGCGCAATAAAAATCGACAATGAAACGGTCGATTGCGTGTTGGCGGCGGAATTTTTGGTCCATCACCTGGCGGCTGCGCAGTCGCTGCCAAAGGTGGTTTTCCGCACCGGTAGGCTCGCGGCGCATTTGGCGCGCAAGCGGCTTAAGCTTTTCCCAAAGTTCGGGGGTGGTGTTTGCGGGTATTCGTGTATGAAGAACCTCACCCCCCGGCCCCCTCTCCATACATGGAGAGGGGGAGCCGGACGCGCGCGCCTCCGGTTCCTCTTCGTCGTTCATGGATTCAGGGCCGGATATCTCACCCCCCGACTCGGCGGTTCCGGTCCCCCCTCTCCATGACATGGAGAGGGGGCTAGGGGGTGAGGTAAGCGCCACCGCGCGCAGAAAATCGGTCGCGCCGATTGCAAGCTCCGCGCCGGGGATAGGCAGCTTGACCGCCTCGTGTGCGCCAACCGCGACGAACACCGCATCGTATTCGCCGCGCAGCGCAGCAATATCGTCAACCCGCGTATTCAGCCTTAGATCAATACCCTTGCTGACAATCGCGTCGATCTCGGCCTGCACGCGGCCATAGGGCAGACGGTACTCCGGGATGCCCACGCGCATCATGCCGCCGGGCACGGGCAGCGCCTCGTACACCGTGACCCGGTAGCCCGCCTCGACCAAATCGTTCGCGCAGGTCAGGCCGGCCGGCCCCGCGCCCACGACGGCGATATGCTTCCCCTCACCCTGCGCTTCGCGCGTCCCTCTCCCACCGAGGGGAGAGGGGAAGGCGGCGCGCGGTGAGTCTGGCTCCCCCTCCCCCCTCGTGGGGGAGGGGGTTGGGGGGTGAGGAGAAAGATTTTCATATGCCCAGTCCGCCACGAAGCGCTTGAGCGCCATAATGTTAACCGGCTCCTCGCCGGCGGCGGTGCGCGAACACGCATCTTCGCAGCGGTGGTTGCACACCCGCCCGCACACGCTGGGGAAAGGATTGTCGGCAAGGATCGTGCGGTAGGCGTCGGCGAAGCGGCCCTCGCGCACCAGCGCGACGTAGCCCTGCGCGCGCTGGTGAATCGGGCAGGCATCGCGGCACGGCGCGACGCCGGCTTTCTCGATGGCGTAGGCGTTGGGGATAGCCTGTGGATAAAGTTTATAAATCACCTTGCGCGCGCTCAGACCGGCGTTGAAGACGTCCGGCAGCGCGTTCGGGCAGACCGCCGCACAGTCGCCGCAGCCGGTGCACTTGTCGATATCGACGTAGCGCGGGTGTTTGAGAACATGCGCCGTGAAGCGGCCCGGCTCGCCTTGCAGGTCCAGCAGTTCGGCGGTGGTGATGATCTCGATGTTATTGTGCCGGCCGGTCTCGACCAGCTTGGGCGACATGATGCACATGGAGCAGTCGTTGGTCGGGAAGGTTTTGTCGAGCTGCGCCATCGTGCCGCCGATGGCCGGCTCGCGCTCCAGCAAGTAGACGTAGATGCCGGCCTCCGCCAGGTCGAGCGCCGCCTGCATCCCGCCGATGCCGCCGCCCACCACCAGCGCCGCGCCGATTTTATCGGTGCGCGCCGCCGGGCCGCGCCCGTTGCCTTTGCCGTTTTGACTATCCTTATCTTTATCCTGATCCTGCATGGCTCACCTCAACGGATTCCATCCAATACCGGTTTGGGGTCGATCAGATGCATACGCTGCCACTGCGCCGCGCCGGGCAGATCGAACGCCAGGCCCATCAACTCGGTGACGTAGAAGATCGGCATGCGCGGCCCGCCCTTCGACTGGCGCATCTCTAGGTTGATCTGGCACAAGGGGCAGCTTACCGCCATCGCTTCGGCGCCGGCTTCGCGCGCATAGCCGACCAGCCGGTTTACCATGCGCGCGGCAGACTTCGGCGCGGTAAGCGAGAGCGCACCGCCGCAGCACTCGGTCGTATAGGCGTAGGGGCGCACCTCTGCGCCCAGCGCCGCCAGGATGCGGCCCATCACAACCGGGTGCTCCGGGTCGTCGAAGTCGTTGACCGTTTTGGGGCGCACCAGCAAGCAGCCGTAGTAGGCCACCACGCGCAGCCCATTCAGCGGGCGTTTCACCTGTGCGCGCACCCGGTCAAGGCCGATGTCGTTGTAGATCACGTCGATGAGGGTGCGCACCTGCGCCGAGCCGTCGAAGGTGAATTCGACGATTTGCTCCAGGCGGGCGCGCTTCTGCTCATCGGTGCGCAGCGCGATATCGGCGGCCTTGTGCCGGTTGAAGCACGCCGCGCACGGCATCACTACATCGCCGCCGCCCTGCCGCTGCGCGAGCGCCAGGTTGCGCGCCGGCAGCGCGAGCGTCAATTCCGGGTTGACGGCGTGCGCGCTCGATGCACCGCAGCAGTTCCAGTCTTCCAGTTCGCGCAGCGGCGCGCCCAGCGCCTCGAAGACCGCTTCGGTCGATTGGTGAAACTCTTTGCCGGTGGCGTGCAGGCTGCACCCCGGATAGTATGCGTAGGTGTCGGTCATAAATAGCTCCCGCTAAGATTTTTTTAACCGCGAATAACGCGAATAACGCGAATTAAGATTGTGATGAAAGCACCACTCGTTTATACTCCAACTTACGCGGTGAACCGAAGTTGATTAGTAATCCTAGTTGGAAGTCGGTTGTCTTGAGATAGTTTATCGTTTGAGCTTGCTCATTTAAACCAAGCTGCTGAATAGCCTTGATCTCTACGATGATCTTGTCGTAAGCAATGTAGTCGGCTACATAGCGCTGCTTGAGAGGCTGCCCCTTATATTGAATTGTCAGCGGCGCTTGTTCTTGGAAAGGAATACCGCGCAAACCAAACTCGATGGCGAGCGCTTCTTGGTATACAGCTTCCAGAAAACCGTTACCTAACTGGTTATACACTTCCATAGCTGCGCCGACAATCTTGTAAGCTTCCTCCCGATATATGATTTCCGTCACCTTATCGTCCTCTTATTCGCGCTATTCGCGTTATTCGCGGTTAAAATCTTCTTCAACCGCCTTATAAATACGCGCAACGTCGCGCCGGGCAGCAGGGACGATCTCCGGCAGGATGGGTATCTTGCCCTTGAAGAACAGCCGCATCCCGTCCGGGATATCCGGCAGGATGTACAGCGTCCAGAGTTTATGCAGGCCCATCAGCGAAAGCTCGTGCATGCGCCCGGTGAGCCTGACCTCTTGCATAAACAACCAGTTGAACTTGGGCACGCCCGGCAGCGCCGGCCGCACGCCCTCGCGCACCGCCAGCACGCGCAGCGCGTCCATCATGTGCGCAATGTCGATATCGTTCGGGCAGCGCGCGCCGCACGCCTCGCAGCCGGCGCACAGCCAGATATCCGGGCTGCCCAGCACCGCGCCGCGCTGCCCAAGCTGCACCATGCGCAGCAGTTGGTCCGGGCCGTGGACCATCTCGGCGGCGACCGGGCAGCCCGACGTGCACTTGTGGCAGTGGTAGCAAAGCTGGATTTGCTGCCCGCTCAGTTCGTTGACCTCTTGCCAAAATAACATATTCGTTCCTTCGGTATACCCTACGCCAGCCCGTAAACCTGCCGGGGCGCGAGCACCTCCGGGAACCGGTCGAGCAGCGCCAGCCGCGTCGTATAGCACAGGTGGCAGGCATCGACGTAGCCGGCGGCGTGCGGTACATCGTACTCGCGCGCCAACTGCGCCGGCCCGCCGCGCATCAACGGCCCGGCGACCGGGTGCGCGCCGGGATCGTACTGCCTGGCGAGCGCCGACAGCGGCGTCTCCCACAGGTTGCCCATGCTGATCCCCTGGCACAGATGCACGTGGCCGTAGGGGTCGGGATGCACGCGCCCCGGATTCTCGAAGTCCTCGTAAGGGCATTCGGTGAACTCGTCCCACGGGCGGCGCGGCAGGTCGTCGGTGACCAACTTCTCGACCGCGCGCCCCTTGAACATCACGCCGCCGCCAACCACCGGCATCCCTTTGTCGCGCGTCTCATCGACCGCGACGGTCGGCTCCTCAATCGTGATCGAGCCGGTGGGCATGCCGAGTTTGTGCGCCGCCTTCATCGCGCGCTTGGCGGCGTTGGCGATCTCTTCGCCGTAGTGAAAGGCGTCGTCGCTGATGCTGAGATCCAAGATGCCCAACTCGGCGAGCGGCGCCAGCCACAGCGCCGCGTCTTCTTCGGAGGCAGCAAAATAGGCGTTCGTCACAATGCCGACCTTGAAACCGCGTCCGCGCGCCATGCGCACACTCTCCAGCAGCAGCGGGTAATACATGAACGCTTCGCCGCCCTCGAAGTAAAAGGTATCGACCGTGCCCAGTTTCCCGGCTTCGTCCATCACCTGCTGCACCTGCGCCAGCGTGAACACGCCTTCGGCGTTCGGGCTGCTGTAGACGAAGCAGTGGTCGCACTCGAAAGTACACTTGTAGGTCAGGAGAACATGCAGTTCTTTCAGCATTGCACACCTCACACAAACACGTCTGCCATGTCTAAAATCTGCTCAGGCCGCCAGTTGCGCACCGAGCAAGCTTTGTTCGGGCAGGCCGTCACGCACGCGCCGCAGTTCTGGCACAGCGCCGCCTGCACGACCGCAATGTTCCAAACCGGGTGGATGCTGCGCGCACCGTAAGGGCACGTCTCCACGCACGCGCCGCACGCCGCGCACAGTTCTGCGTCCACGGCGGCGACCTCCGGGTCCTGCGTGATGTGATCCTGCGCCAGCAGTTGCAGGGCCTTCGCCGCCGCGCCGCTCGCCTCCGATACCGTCTCCGGGATGTCCTTCGGCCCCTGGCCCACGCCCGCGACGAAGATGCCCGCCGTCAGCGTCTCGACCGGGCGCAGCTTGGGGTGCGCCTCGTTGTAGAAGCCGTGCGCGTCGGTGCTGATGTGGAGCGTCTGCGCCAGCGCGCGCGCCCGGCTCGACGCCATGAGCGGCGTCGCCAAGACCACCAGGTCGGCGGCGATTTCGATCTCGCGCCCGCTCAGCGTGTCCTCGCCCCAGACCATCACCTTGTCGCCCTGCTGAAAGACGCGGCTCACCTCACCGCGCAGGTAAACGACTTTGTGCTCGCTCATGGCGCGCTGCACGTACTCGTCGTAGTTCTTGCCGGCGCTGCGGATGTCGGTGTAGAAGACGTAAGCCTGCGCGCCCGGTATGCGCTCGGCCAGCAGCATCGCCTGCTTGGGCACGACCATACAGCACACCTTCGAGCAGTACGGCACGCCGGCGGCGGGGTCGGGCTGGCGGCCGGCGGCGCACTGGACGAAGACCACCTCGCGCGGGGGCCGGCCGTCGCTGGGGCGCTTGAGCGCCGCGCCCGGCGCGAGCATCGACTCGAACGCCAGGTAGTCGATAACGTCGGGAATCGCGCCCGCGCCGTACCGCTCCAGCCACGGCGAATCGAACGGCAGCGCGTCCCAGCCGGTCGCGGTAATGATTGCGCCCACGTCGAAGGTGAAGGATTCGTCTCCCCTCACCCCCGCCCCCTCTCCCACAAGGGGAGAGGGGAGTCCCTCGCCGCGCGCATCCGTTCCCCATCCCCCCTCGTGGGGGAGGGGGTTAGGGGGAGAGGGGGAGGTGAGGGCCACCCGCGCCGTGAAATTGCCCACGTATCCCTCTAGCTCCATGACCTCCGCGCCCGTCAAGACTTGAATATTCGGGTGATGCATCACCTGCTCGACGCGCTTTTGCAGCATATCCGGCGCGGCGCTGAAATTGAGATACGTCCCGCTCAGCTTGCGCATCTTCCCGCCCAGTTCGGCTTCGCGCTCCACCAGGATCACCGGGTAGCCGGCGTCTGCGATATCCCGCGCGGCGACCAGCCCCGCGATCCCGCCGCCGATCACCAACACGCGGCGCGTCACCGGGATGCTGAGCGGTTCGAGTGGTTCGTTGTGCTTCACCTTCTCGACCAGCGCGCGCACAGTCTCGATGGCCTTCTGTGTGGCGCGCGCTTTGTCGTCCTGGTGCACCCACGAGACTTGCTCGCGGATGTTGGCGCTCTCCATGCGGTAGGGGTTGACGCCGGCGCTCGCGGCGGTCTTGCGGAAAGCAGCCTGGTGCATCGCCGGCGAGCACGCCGCCACGATCACGCCGTCTAGTCGGTGCTCGCTCACCGCGTCCTTGATGAGGTTCTGCCCCGGGTCGGAGCACATGTATTTGTATTCGTCGGCGTAGGCCACGCCGGGGTAATCGCGCAGCGCTTCCACGACGGCGGTCACGTCCACCGACGAGGCGATGTTGAGACCGCAGTGACACACGAACACACCGATGCGACTTTTTCCGCTCACCCCTCACCCCCTAGCCCCAATACTTTTCGGTTAAGCTTCCCCCCTATCCCCAACCCTTTCCCCCACAAGGGGGGAAAGGGGACCGGAGCGCGCTCCGAAAGTCCCCTCGCCCCTCGTGGGAGAGGGGATTTAGGGGTGAGGGGAAGAATACTGCCCCTTAACCGAAAAGTATTGCCCCCTAGCCCCCTCGCCCACAAGGGGCGAGGGGGAACCAGACGCTCGCGCAGTAAATCAATAAACATCATTTGGTGCTCCTAACTCCCCTCGCCCCTTGTGGGAGAGGGGTCGGGGGTGAGGGGAATTCCCACTGCCGGAACAGGCTTAACACCTTGCCCGCCGCGCCGCTCGCCTGCGCCACCGTTTCGGGGATGTCCTTGGGGCCGGTCGCCACGCCTGCCAGGTAGACGCCGGGGCGTGTGCTCACCACCGGCTCGAATTCGTCGTTGCGACTGACGAAGAAGCCGTTCGCGTCGATCTCGACGCCCAGGCGCGCGGCGACCTCCGGCGCATCGGCGCGCGGCAGCACCGCCATCGCCAACACCACCAAGTCGGCTTCGATTTCGGTCGATTTGCCGTTCAACGTATCCGCGCCGCGCACGATCACCTTGCCGCTGGCGGAGTCGCGGTAAATCCGGCTCACCTTGCCGCGATGGTACAGCGTGCCCTCCTCGTGGATGCCGCGCTGGACGAACTCCTCATAGCGCTTGCCGCCGGCGCGGATGTCGATGTAGAAGACGTGCGCCTGCCCGTGATGCACGCGGTGCTTGTAAAGCATAGCTTGCTTGGCGGTGTACATGCAGCAGATTTTGCTGCAATACGGCGCGCCGCGCTCCGGGTCACGGCTGCCGGCGCACTGCACGAAGACAATCGTCTCCGGCGTCTTGCCGTCGCTGGGGCGGCGCACCGCGCCCGCCGTCGGCCCGGAGGAGGAAAGCAGCCGCTCGAACGCCAACCCGTCGATCACGTCGGGAATCGTCCCGCCGCCGTACTCCGGCAGGCGCACCGGCGACATAAGATCGTAGCCGGTCGCCAGGATGATCGCGCCGACTTCCTCCTCGAAGTAGCGCGGCGCGTCGTCGAAGCGGATCGCACCGGTGGGGCAGAGCTTGGCGCACGCACCGCACTGCGGTTTCTTGCCCTGCGCCTCGCGCTCGGCGCGCGTGAGCATGTATTTGCACGCGGCGGGGTCGATGACCGGCTTGTTGGGCACGGCCTGCGGGCCGAGCGTATAAATCGCCTTACGCGGCCCTATGCCGCGCTCGAAGTCCGATTCGGCCTGAAACGGGCACTTCTGGTAGCAGGTGCCGCAGCCGGTGCATACATCCCAATCGACGTAAGTGGCTTCGCGGCGCAAACGCACCCGGAACGCGCCTATCTCACCTTCGACCGATTCGACCGCGCTGTAGGTGAACAGCTTGATCTTGTCGTGGTGCCCGACCTCGACCGTGCGCGGCGTCAGGATGCACTGCGCGCAGTCGAGCGTCGGGAAGGTCTCGCTGAGCTGCGCCATGTGCCCGCCGATGGAGGGCAGCCGCTCGACCAGCACGGCTTCGTAGCCGCTGTTCGCCACGTCGAGCGCGGCCTGCATCCCGGCGATGCCGCCGCCGACGACCATAACTCGTGGAATCATGCGTCCGCCTCCTCGTTGGGCACAGGGCGAGTTTGAAACTCGCCCCTACTAAACAGCGGCAGCGGGTCCACATACAGCCCCTCCATGCCCCAATCCGCGCGCGGCAGATCAAGCGCAACCGCCATAAGCTGCGTGAAGTAAAGCACCGGCACGCCGCGTATGATGCCCAGGCTCTCGGCGGCGTCGCCGACATAGGGCGGGTGGTAGCTGCGCTGCGGGTAGTCTAAATTGTACTGGCACAGCGGGCACGCCGTGACGATACAATCGGCGCCGCTGCGCTTGGCAGACTGCACGATCTTCAGGCTCAACTGGTCGGGCACGTCTTTCTTTTCCACTGCCAGGTAGCTGCCGCAGCACTCCACCGAATAAGGAAAATCGACGACCTCCGCGCCGAGCGCCCGGACGCAATCATGTAGAATGGTCGGGCGCTCCGGGTCGTCGAGCCGCATCTCGGCGGCGGGGCGGAGCAGCAGGCAGCCGTAATAGGGCGCGACCCGCAGCCCGGCCAGCGGGCGCTTGACCGCCGCACGCAGCCCCTCCCAGGTGAGGTCATCGCGCAGCACCTCCAGTAAATGGGTCACGCGCACCTGACCATGGTAGGGCTGCTCGGTGAACCAGTTGATACGCTCCAGCATCTCCGGGCTGCGCTCCAACATCACCTGGCTGCGCTTGAGCACGTGGTAGCACACCACACACAGCGTCGTAACCATGCCGCCGGCGTGCTCGGCCTGGGTGAGGATGCGCGTGGGTGCGATGAAAGCCATGCTGTTATCGACGGCGAGCGGGAAGGTCGCGCCGCAGCACTGCCAGCCTTCGATCTCGTCGAGCGGCATGCCCAGCGCCGCCGCCGCCGCGCGACCGGAACGGTCATAGCCGGTTGCCGTGGTGCTAAGCGTACAACCGGGGAAATACGGTATACCCATCATCGTCCCCCTGTGGTTTAGCGCGTGTATTTGCGCAGCCCGCCGATAATCGCCATTTGGGGCGCCCGCGTCAGCAGGTCGGCGTCGAGTCCGGCGGTGCGGAGGTGATCGTCGCCGTGGCGCAGGCTGATCTGGCGCAGCGCTTCCATCACGCGCGGGAGGTCGATCCCTTTGGGGCAGCGCGCCACACAGGTCAGGCAGGCGGCACAGGTCCAGATGGTCGCGCTCGCCAGTACCTCTTCCATACCAAGCTGAGCCATGCGGATGACCTGGTTAGGCTGCACGTCGAGCGTAAAAGCGACCGGGCAGCCCGCGCTGCACCTGCCGCACTGGTTGCAGGCCATCAGATTCACGCCGCTGATGGCCTCGATCTCCTTGACAAAATCACCGCGAACGGTCTCACCGGAAATTCTTACTCGCATCCGTTGCCGGTCCTCGTGCTTATGATCTTGCCTTAAATTGTAGAGTAGGAGTACCGAGGAAGCGTCCTATACTTTGTCACTCGCACGGTGTTCAAATGTCACCGATTGTAGGTGCAGTTATGAAGTTGTCGTAATGACAAAAGATAGGGTCTTTGCGATAATGGTTGGAAGGAAGCGGCGCAGTACAGTACAGATACTTGACCAAATATTCAACTGTTCTCTACTATGTCTACCACCTTGTAAACAAAGTCAATTTTTGAGACAATGAGAGACATAGGAAAATTTGAGAAGGTACATGCTTGAACCAAGAGTAAAAGACTTTGATGAAACCTGCTAACAAACAAACTCGTATCCCTCGTGCAGAAGACGTCTGGGAGTTAGGCTGCCTTATAAAAGAGGGCGAATCGGCTGCTTTAGTCGGTATAGGTTCCGCCGGATTGTCTCGGTTTGCTCAATCTTTCTGCACAGAGCGTGTCAAACGCTTTATTTTCGGTGATGAATGGCAGAGATATCTAATAGTTTATATTGACGGCGATGGTTTAGTTGAAGATTCAGCATGGGGGTTATATCTTGGGATAATAGAAAGTATTATTAGTGAACTAGAGAATAGTATATCATTAATCGTAACATATCCCAATATCCAAGAGGTTCTCGTGCAACTTCACAACTACCAAAACAACATCATCCAAGCAGTTAGTATATCACCACCGCTACAAGCACTACCCAGTAAACAACAAATTCCGAGAAGACTTTCCTCAGACGCCGAGCGAATTCTAGAATACTTAAGTACCGAAGATCCCATATTTCGTACACCTTCAAGTATCCGCATTAAACTCGGATTCGACAGCAAACACGATTTCCTGAGCGCTATAGATGAGCTAGTAATCCATAGTCTGGTTCAATGGCAGGATGATTGGTATGATATTACAATTAAAGGACAAGAATACCTTGATCAAGCTGAATATCAACAGAAATTCGCTACCCTTTCTCAGAGTACGTTATCTGTTCAGTACATTGCTCAACAGAAACCATATCTTGCATATTTATGGATGACGCGCGCCATAACAATGTTGTTTCGTGCTCTAATGTTTGAACGTATCGTCTTCATATTTGACAAAGTTGATCGCCTGTTCAAATGCGAAAGTCTGGACCCCATGCTTTTTCGGCATCTCAAGTCGTTGCGGGATCGTCACAAATATCGACTTTGCTACATTATCGCTACACGCCGCGCAATTAACCAATTAACCGGAACTCGACTAAAGGAAATTGAAAATTTTTACGCCTTGGTTAAAGTCAACAACATCCCAATTAGTCTCTACAATATTGAAGATGCTGAGTCTATGCTACAGGCCTTGATGGAAAGGAACAATTTTAGTATACCGAAAGAAGTTCAGACAGCCCTGGTTTATCTCACTGGTTGCCACCCTAATCTTCTACGTCTGGCCTTCTTCGTGACAATTCAAAATCAAAACAATCTCGAGACGATGACTGGTTTGAGACTGCAAGCTACGTCAAATGATGCCGTTAACTGGAATCAAGCAGACAAAAATAGGTTCAAAAAAGCTCTGAAAGAGATTCTCGTCCAAAGCTCTCTCATCCGAGACGAGAGCTACGCAATCTGGACCAGTCTGTCTGAGGCTGAAAGAGTCGTGCTCGTGCGATTCGCTGACCGCGCAGCGGTTACTGAGTACCCAGATGTAATAAATCTGCTTTTGCTCGAAGGGCTGCTTGTCCTAGAAAATGACAAGCATTATCGAATCTTTAGCCCAATCTTTGAGACATTAATCCCCTGGCTTGCAGCAATCTCCCTGGAAGCTTGAAGCTACCAGAAGGCAACTCGCTTGTTAAGGAAATCTAAACGATTTCATGAGCTTTTTGCATACCTATATTCGCGCCGTTGGCGTCGTTCGCGGCTCTCCCCTTTAACCCTTCGGCCGGCCGGTTCGACATGCGCGCGGCGCTACGCTAATATCCGTAAGAGAAAACTGTATCACGCTGAAGCGCGGAGCACATGAAACTCGAAGTACAAAACGTCAGCTACGCTTACACGCCAGGCAGCCCGGTCCTCGAAGACGTATCCTTCACCCTGCACCCCGGCGAAATCCTATACCTGCTGGGACACAACGGCAGCGGCAAGACCACGCTGCTTTCTTGCATTACCGGCGTGTTCGAGCCGGCGCACGGCCAGGCGCTCCTGGACGGCGTGAACGTGCGCGCCTACACCCCTGCCGAGCGCGCGCGCCGCATCGGGTTAGTGCCGCAGATTCACGTCCCGGCCTTCCCGTACAGCGTGCGCGAGATGGTCGTGATGGGCCGCGCGCCGCACCTGGGTTTGTTCGGTTCGCCAGGCCGACACGACTACGCCATCGCTGACGACGCGCTGGCCCGAATCGGCATGGCGCGCTTCGCCGACCGCCCCTACACCGAACTCAGCGGCGGCGAGCGCCAGTTGGTGATGGTCGCGCGCGGGCTGGCGCAGCAGTCGCGTGTGCTGCTGCTGGACGAACCCGACGCCCACCTTGATCCCAAGAATCAGCATGCGGTGCTGGAGATGGTCGTGGAGCTGGCGCGGACGCAAGACCTGGCGTTTATCATCTCGTCGCACGCGCCTAACAATGCGCTGCTCTACGCCGACCGGGTGCTGCTGCTGAAGGGCGGGCGCACGCTGGCGCTGGGCGGCGTGGTCGAGGTGCTCACCGCGCCGCTGCTCACCACTGCGTACGAGATGGAGACCGAAGTAATCTACGACCATCTCGACGGCAACGGCGCCGTACCGCGGGCGATTCTGCCGAGACGGCGCTAGACGCGAAGAAGTAACGCCCTCTATCTTACTCTGCCGTACTCACTCACCCCCCGGTCGCGCGCAGCCAGCCGCGCAGCGCCGGGTAGAACTGCCCCGGCTGCTCGTGCGCCGGGAAGTGCCCCACGCCGGGCAGCGTCACCAACTGCACATCCGGCAGACGGGCCGCCGCCGCGTGCGCCTGCTCGATCCCGACCGTGCCGTCCGACTCGCCGTGCACCATCAAGACCGGCACACGCACCTCTGCCAGCCGGGGCAGCAAATCCGTACCGGTCATGCTGGGCCAGTTGCGCAGCCGGGTACCCACCGTATCGTGGCGCATCCACAGCCGGAAATCGCGCGCAAAATATGGAGAATCCATACAGCCGGCGCTGCCATACCAGGTCCGGGTCACCACCCAGCGGACGAACGGGGTGACCCGGCCCAGCAGATCGGCGAGCAACCGCCCCACCACCGGCAGCGCAGCCAGATACAGCCCGCCGATGCCCACGGCGCGCATCAGCCGCGAGACATACACGTCCCCGGTGATGACCGCGCCCAGCGTGACCAGCCGCGCCGCGCGCTGCGGGTAGTGGATTGCCGCCAAGAGCGCGATCTGGCCGCCCATCGAGTGGCCCATCAGCGTCACCCGCTCCAGGCCCAGCGCCGCACAAAACGCCTCGACCACCCAAGCATACACTCGCACGGTGGGGTTAAGGATCGGCGCCGACGCCCCGTAGCCGGGCCAGTCGAGCGCCAGGCAGCGGTAGCCCGGCGCCAGCGCCGCGATAACCTCATCCCACGTTTGCGCCGCCAAACCCCAGCCGTGCAGCATCACGACGGGCGGCCCCTCGCCCTCATCCAGGTAACGCACCCGGGAGCCTTCCAGGTCTACAAAAGGCATAAGGTTCTCCTTAAACGGTGGCGGCACAACGCTTAATGCCAGAATTGTAATACACGGAACCTTTATTTTCGAATTTCGTCTTGGGGGTCGCGCGGCACGCCGGGCGCCGCCGGCGGCGCCCACACTTCTTCAGGCGGCTCCTCGAACTTGAAGACAAAGAACAGCAGCCCACCGAACAGACGCAGCACCGCCGAGACCAACAGCGTCGCCTCCAGACCGATCCAATCGACCAGGAGCACGGTCGAGACCATCGGCGCGAGGAAAGCCCCGACGTTCATGATGGTGTTGTAAACGCCCAGGTAACTGGCGCGGTGCTCGCGCGGGCACAGCTTAATCAACACATTGATATGGCTCAGGGTCGTGCCTGCGCCGGTGAAGCTGATGAACATCCCCACCAGGGTAATCACGGTGAGGTCCGGGATCAGCACCATTAACAGGGGATAGACAAAGATCATCGGCATGGTGCGCGCCATCACCCAGTAGAATCCTTTGTGCCGGATCACCCGCTCCCAGAACATGAAGCCGGCGACGGTCGCAATCTGGCGCAGCGAGGCGTTCGTGCCGATCCAGGCGTCGCTGGCGCCCAGGTCGCGCACAAAGTAGATGGTGAACAGCGGCCAAGCCATCTGCATGCCGAAATCACGAATCCAGGTGTTGAAAGTCATAATGGCAAAAGCGCGGTTCTCGCGCAGGAGCACGCGCAGCCGCCCCGGTGAAAACACCGCGCGCTTCCGCGGCGCGCGACCCGCCGGCGTGTGTTCTACCACCGCGCTCGGCGGCACGACCAGGCGCTCCAGCGCCAAGCAGCTAATCATCGCAGTGATGACGCCGACCGCGTACATGACCTGGTAGTTGTAGGGGAAGATATACGCGCTCAGCCAGAACCCGGCCAGCGAGGTCACCACCGACATCACGACCGAGTTAATGATGTTGCGCCGCGAAAACACCAGCGCCCGCCGCCGCTCCGGGATTAGATCGGCCATGAGCGGCGTCCAACCCGCCACGAAAAGCGTAAAGGGCACGTGAAGCGCAATCTGCCAGATCACGAGCCAGACCGCCGCGTTTTCGGCGGACACCAACAGCGGGATGATCGACAGCCCCAAAAAGCCCGCCCGCCGCGCGATCAGATTCCCGAATAGGAACGGGCGGCGGTCGCTGCGGCGCTCCAGCATGCGCGCCGCCGGCATGGACAGCGCGACGGCGATCAGCGGGGGGGCGGCGCTTAACAGGCCCACCAGGTTTTCCGACGCGCCCAGGCGCACCACAAACGCCGAATTGAAGCTCATGATGCCGCCCATAATGGCGGCAAAGAATATCTCGGCGTACAACAGGCGGATATTGTTGTCCAGAACGTTGGGCAACGGTCTCCAGAAGCGGCGGATGCGGGTGAGGAAAAAGAGGTTATGTATCAAAACGAAGTTACTCGCCGAAACCGTACAAACATTAAGTATAACAAGCCTTGAACCGTTGTCAGCGCCAAAACGAAATATTAAGAAATTCGTAGCGCATCTAGAGAGAACGTGTCATAGAGATTTAAGGATTATCCTGGGGATTGTCTGCGCCGGCGCCTTGAGCGTCCGGCGCCGTCTCGCCGTTTATAGGCGTCCACGCCTCCTCCGGCGGCTCCTCGAACTTGATGACGTGGAACATCAGGCCGCCGACCAGGCGCACCGACGCCGCCATGAACATCGTCGCGCGCAGGCCGACATGCTCCGCCAGCGCCACCGCGAGCATCGGCGCGATGAACGCGCTGACGTTCATCAACGTGCTGTAAAAGCCAAAGTAGCTGGCGCGGCGCTCGCGCGGGCACACTTTGAGCAAAACGTTGAAGTGGCTCAAGTCCGTGCCGGAGTTGATAAAACCTATCAACCAGTGCGCAGACAGAATCACCGTGAGATCAGGCACCAACGCCACAACAAAGGGATAGAAGGGCGAAAGCGGCATGGTGCGCAGCAGCACCCACTTAAAGCCTTTGTGCCGGATCACCCGCTCCCAAACGAAATAGCCGACGACCGTGCCCACGCTTCCTAGTGCGGCGTGCGTGCCGATCCAGGCGTCGCTCGCGCCCAACTCGCGCACGTAGATCAGCACAAACAGCGGCAGCGACATCCACACGCCGAAGTTGTACAAAAACGTGTTGGTGGTCATGGCAAGAAAACCCCGGTTCTTGAGCACCCGTTCGCGGACCACCTGCCACGAGGCAGACGAAAGGGCAAGGTTCCTGCGCCGCTCGCGCCGTTCGAGGATGACTTCGCTGGGCGGGATGACCAGGAACTCCAATACGTAACAACTGAGCAGCGCCGCGATCACGCCGAAGGCGTAAAGCAACTGGTAATTGTACGGGAAGGTCACGGCCTCCAGCCAGCTCCCGGCCAAAAACGTAACGGCGGCGACAATCACGCCGTTGATGATGCTGCGCCGCGAGAAGACAAAAGCGCGCCGGCGCTCCGGCAGCAACTCCGCCAGCAGCGGGATCCAACCGGCGTTGAAGATGGTACCCGGAACGCTGAGCAGAATCAGCCAGGTGACGAGCGCGGTCGCCGTGTTGGTGGGGAACAGCAGCGGTATCAGCGCCACGGCCAGATAGCCCACCCGCACCAGGAACAAGCTGCCGAACATCAACGGGCGGCGGTCGCTGCGGCGCTCCAGCATGCGCGCCGCCGGGATCGACACCAACGCCGCCATGAGCGGAGGCATCGAACTGAGCAGGCCGATCATCGCCTCCGACGCGCCCAGCCGCACGGCAAACGCCGAGTTAAAACTGGCGACCCCGCCCAGGATCGCCGAAAACACCAACTCGACGTACAAAAGGCGTATGTTGCCGTCTAGCGCGGTCGGCGCCGGCCGCCAGAACCGGTAGCGAATATTCGCAAAAATAGAACCGCTCATCACGATAAAATTTACCAAAACCTGGATAAATTTACGGCGAAATTGCAGACGAGTATAGCGCGCGCCGGAGGGTTGTTGCTAGGAACAAGGTCCTACAAACGCAGCACCGCCTCCACCGCCAGCCAGAACAGCTTCGCGCGCGTCGCCAACTGCCCATGCACCCAGTTGCGCTTGTCCCACTGCTCGCCGCCCACGTCGTCGCCGCCGTAAAGCAACTGGCCGAAAGCGACGCCCCGGAACTGCGCCACCGCGAAGAACGCCGCCGCCTCCATCTCCACCGTCAGGCAGCCCTCGGCGCGCCGCCGCGCCACCTTTGCGCGTGTCTCCCGGTACACCGCGTCGGTCGTCCAGGTCTTGCCGACCAGGTAGGGGACGGCGTGCGCCTCTAGGGTCTGTTGGATGGCGCCCACCACCGCCGGGTCGGCGGCGACCTCACGGGCCGGCGGCAGGTAGTGGTACGAGGTCCCCTCGTCGCGCACGGCATGGGCCGGCACGACCACATGCCCGGCGGCGATGCTGCTGTCCAACACACCCGCGCCGCCGCACGCCACGAACTTACGCACGCCCAGCGAGATCATTTTCTCCAGCGAGGCCGCGGTCATCGGCGCGCCCACGCCCGGATGCACCACCGCAACCTCCCGGCCCGCGCACGCCAGGACGTAAATCGGCACACTCCGAAACTGGCTGCTGCCGATGTGATAGATCACGCGCGCTTGACCGCCGCCGCAAACCTCCCGTATCACTTCCTGGAAGAAGCACAGGACCGCGCATTCCGGCATGTCATCCAGGCCGGCGAAGTTGACGCCCGGCTCGATCAAAGCGTCCGGCGCCGGGTCGAACTCCAGGATCGGGTACTCGTGCTGCTGCATCGCCGCCTCGACACACCGGCATCGCGTGGAACCATTTCCAGGCTGCATATCTATACCCTCAGCGCTGCCTCCACCGCCAGCCAGAACAGCTTCGCGCGCGTGGAGGTCTGGCCGCGAATCCAGTCGCGCGCATCCCAGGCCTCGCCGCTCACGTCGTCGCCGCCGTAGAGGATTTGCCCCAACGCGACGCCCCGGAACTGCGCCACTGCGAAGAACGCCGCCGCCTCCATCTCCACCGTCAGACAGCCCTCGGCGCGGCGCTGCGCAACCTTGCCGGGCGTCTCACGATAGAAAGCGTCGGTCGTCCAGGTCTTGCCGGTCAGGTAGGGGATATCGTGCGCCTCCAGCGTTTGCTTGATCGCCGCGACGGCGGCGTCGGCGGCGGCGACTTCACGGGCGGGCGGCAGATAGTGATAAGAAGTGCCTTCGTCGCGCACCGCGCCGAGCGGCACGATCACATGCCCGGCGGTGATCGCGCGGTCGAGCACGCCCGCGCCGCCGCACACGACGAACTTGCGCCCGCCCAGCGCGACGGCCTCCTCCAGGAAGCCCGCCGCCAGCGGCGCGCCGACGCCCGGATGGATGACCGCCACCCGCTGCCCGCCGTGCTCTAGGACGTAGACCGGGTTCGCCCCCATTTCGCTCTTGACATAATGGATGACTTCAGCCGCGTGCTCGCTGCACGCGGCCCGGATGACTTCCTGGAAGAAGCAAAACACGCAGCGCTCAGGCATCGAATCGAGCAGGGGAGTCCAGTCGCCGGGCTGGATGATCGCGTTCGGGTTGGGGTCATATTCTAGGATTGGATAGCGCATAATCGTCTGACTCCAGTCTATCAAGGTAGATGCTTACCGGGAAGCACTATAACATTAAATTCATGTTTTGTGCGGATCAATCTTGTTGCGTGGTAGCTCCGCAAGATAGCGTGGTCGCCGGCTTGCGTAGGGGCGGGTTTGAAACCCGCCCCATGCACATCAACTTAAGAATTTTGACCGTTTGTGCACCTGTTCCCCCTCTCCCCAAACCCC
>JAFGMM010000398.1 GCA_016927535.1 Anaerolineae bacterium | reverse complement strand
GGGAGAACTGAGTATCACGCTGAGCAACGACGACTCCATCGCCGCCGGCGACCTGGTGCGGCTCAAGATCGAGCGCGACGCCGACGACGGTACCGACGACACCGCGACCGGCGACTGCTACCTGTTCACGGTCGAGCTGCAGGAGGTCTAGGTGGCGGTCCGGCTTGGGAATTCGGGCGAATCGTATCTGAAGCGCACCGGCTACATCAACGGCGCGTGTACGATCATGGGCTACTTCAAGATTAGCGTGAACCGGAACGACTACTGTGTGTTCTGCCAGCCGCACGGCCAGCTGGCCGCCGAGACCGACGACGACGGCGTGACCCTGGCGCTGTGGGACGGCACGAACCTGAACACCACCGACGCGCTCGCGGCCGGGCAGTGGTATCACATCGCGGTCACCGCCGCCGGCGTCGGTGTTGGGTCGGCAGTCAAGCTCTACCTGGACGGCGTGTTGAAGGTTTCGGCGACGCTCACCCAATCGCCCAAAGACGACATGGAGATCGGGTCGTCGCTGTACGGCGAATACCTCAACGGCGCCGCCGCTTACCTCAAGGTGTGGTCGGCGGTGCTGGGCGTGGACGAGATCGCGCAGGAGATGGGCTTCATCCGCCCGGTGCGCGCCGCCAACCTGTACATCTGGTCGCCGATGTTTTCCGGCTCTGATACTGAGCGCTGCCGTGACTATTCGGGCAATGGCTACAACTGGACCAAAAGCGGGACGCTCTCCGACGTGGATGGGCCGCCGGTGTTCTGGGGCGCGCCGGCGCCGCTGCTGCGCCCGGCGGTGGGCGTGACCGTAACGCCCACGCCTGCCGAGTTCACTTCGAGCGCGGTCGATCCTGCCGTGATCCTGGGCGCGACCAGCGTCACGCCGGATGAAGCGGAGGCGGTCACGAGCGCAGTCGATCCGGGCGTGGTCCTCGGCGCGCTGAACCTCACGCCCGGCGAAGCCGCCGCGACCACGAGCGCCATCGACCCGGCCGTCATCGAAGGCGGCATCACGATGACGCCTGACCCGGCAGGATTCGGCGCCGGCGCGGTCGATCCGGGCGTGATCCTGGGCGTGATCCTATTCGCGCCGGATGCAGCCGAATTTCTCGCCGGCGCGGTCGATCCCGCCGTGTGGATCGCCGGTGCGCTGGTCATCGTGCCGCCCGCTGCCGCGATGACCGCAAGCGCAGTTGCGCCGGTGGTCATCTACGGCGCGGTGCTGCGCGTGGTCGTCCGGCCCAGCGCCGGCGCCGCTTACGAGCTGCGCATCCTGACGCCCGACGGCGTGGAGCTGGCCCGCATCCCGGCCGAGGCCTTCGACAGCTTCACCTACGAGCGCCGGCTCAACGGCGTGGGCCAGCTCACCGCGCGCTTCAAGCAGAGCAACGACGTGCAAATCGATCCCATCGCGCGCACGTATCGCTTCTGGTATCCCAACCGGCGCGGCGACCGGGTGGAGGTGTTCGTGCCGCGCTACGCCATTCTCGACGTGTGGCGGCGCGTGCCGGGCGGCAAGTGGTACCGGGATGACACGTACCTCAAGCGCGGCGGCAACGTCTCGATGGGCGGCGACGACGTGCTCGTGACCGCGCTGGCCGGCGACCACCTGAATACGATCTTCAAGGGCGCCCCGGTCGCGCCGGAAAGCGCAGACACGCCGGCGGTGGGTGGGTACGCCGACCGCATGATGAAGGACCTGGTGAACGCCTGGGCCGGCCCGGCCGCGCCGGCCATCCAGCGGATTAGCGACTTCCTAATCGACGGCTATGCCGATCAGGGGCTGGTCGGGTCGGAGAACCCGCGCGGGCGCGACCTGCTGGCAGTTCTCCAGGGCATCGCCAAAGGGTCGCACGTGGACTTCTACGTGGTGCACCTCGATGGCGGCGTGCTGCTCTTTACCGCCAACCGGCCCTGGGGCCGCGACCTGCGCTACGAGACCAATCGCTGCGAACGCTCGCCCTACATGCTCTTTGCGCCGGAGCGCGGCAACATGGAAAACCCCGAACTTTGGGAGGACGAGGCGGCGCTTGACGGCGTGTACGTCGCCGGCTTTGGCCGGTCCGACGCGCGCGAGGTGGTCTTCGTGCCCGGCGCGAGCATCAATGCCACGCGCTTCAACCGGCGCTTCGGGCAGACCGACGCGCGCCAGCTGGAGCCGGGCGACACCGAGGGCTACGAGTTGGCCGGGCGCGCGGCATTGGCCGGGCAGGACGCGCAATATGGTCTTAAGTTCGACGTGCCGGAGACGAACAACGGCTACGGCGTCGAGTGGGACCTGGGCGATTGGGTGAGCGCGCGCTTCCTGGGCATGACCTTCGACTCCAAAGTCGAGGCGGTGTTGGTGGACCTGAGCGCATCTGGCGAGCGGGTCCGGCCCAGCCTGACAAGTATTTAGTGACGAGGAGTGAGTGATGGATGACTTAGGCGCAGCGGCGGCGAAAATCGGCGAGGAGATCGACGAGTTGGTCGAAGTGATCGACCCGATCACCGCGCCCAGCGAAGTGATCGGCGCGCTGGAGGAAGTCAAGCGTCTCTATGATGCAGCCGCGAAGCTCCTGGCCGGCGTCGCCAAGGGCCAGGAACAGGCGGCGCGCGCGAAGAAACCCACGCTGGGAATCGGCGCGTACCTGCGGTCGATCTCGGACGGGCACACGATGGCAAACGCCGCCGTATTACTGGCGACGATCCACCTGCGCGGACGGGTCGAAGGGAAGAAAGCATAGATGGGCGGGCAGTACCGGACCGAAGACCCCAGGGGCGCGCGCCGGCAGCTGGTCGATGACGACCCGGTCCAATCGAAGGTCGAGGCGCTGGAGCAGCAAGTCACCGCGCAGAGCGCGCAGTCGGCGCGCGCCGGCTCCGCCGACGCCCTGGAGTTGGGGCTGAGCACCACGCCGCCGGCCTACGACGGGCAGCTGCGCTTCCTGACCGACAAGGCAATCCCGGCTTATGGCTACAGTGGGACCTGGCGGCGCTTCAGCGATGACAGCGTGATCGAGTGAGGGGTGGCGGGCGATGAGTGACGAACCGAAGCCGGCAGGCGACAAACGTTCGACCGCACGCGCCGGCAGCGTGGGCATCGCCGGCGCTGAGTTCGGCGACCAAACCCAAGTAGTCGGGCGTGATCTGCACGCTGCCGGCGACCTGACCGCGAATATCCGCGTCAACGAGGGCAATGTGGTCGAGTGGGTCGCGCACCTGGCCCAGCAGATCGACGCCATCGACCAGGCCATCGACGCCATCCAGGACCAGGCCGGCGACGCGGTGCGCGTCTCGAAAGCCGTGTCGGACATGGTGTCGTACAACATCGCGCCGGCCAGCCGGGAGATGCGCAAGGTGGTTTACGGCAACGGCGAGGAGGGCTTATTGCAACGCATGTTCAACCTGGAAAAGCAGATCGGCGCGCTGCGCGAAGAAGTCGCCGCGCTCAAGACCCAGGTGAGCCGGCTCTTCTGGACGGTCCTGGCGTCGCCCCTGTTGACCATTCTGTTCTTACGCTTCCTGGGAGTTGTCAAGCGTGAAGACGACTGAGAGGAGTCTCGCCGGGGCGATTCGGTACGCGGCCTGGATATTCGCCGCCGCATACCTGATCGGGAAAGTGGTCGAGTTCGTGCAGTGGGTGTTGGTCTCAGCGCAACCGCTGCCGTTTGAGTTTGAAAGACAAGAAAAGGAGTCTATGAACGATGAGTAACACACGTGCACTGCGCGCACGCGCAGGTGAACGAAACTTCGTGGTATTGGTTTTGGTCGTGGCGCTGCTGCTGCTCGCGTCGGGGACGGTGCGCGCCCAGGAGGATGATCCGGGAACGCCGCCGGGTGGCGACCTTCCCATCGTGCTGCCCGGCTGGGTCGAGCAGCTGGCCTTCGGCGCGCTGGGCCTGTCGCTCCTCGTATCGGCGGCGACGGAGGTCACCAAGCGCTTGCTGGCGCTGGCCGGCCTATATAAAGACGGCCTGGGCCGCTGCGTCGCCATCGTGTGGACCTTCGGCTTCGTGGCGCTGGCGCTGGCTTCCAACTTGCTGGACGCCGGCGCGGTCGTGAATCCGCGAGTGAGCTGGATGTACCAATTGATGCTGCTGCTCTTGACGCTGTTGGGTGCGCCGACCGCGCACGCCTGGGCGAAGGCGACCGG
>JAFGMM010000397.1 GCA_016927535.1 Anaerolineae bacterium | reverse complement strand
CGCCTACCCACACGCCCTTCGACGCAAGCGCCGCGTGCGACGCTTTCGTTGTGGAGCGCACACCGCCGCCGTATACACAGCAAGAGGCCGGCGACCTGCTCTATTTCGTGTGGCAGCCGCCGCCGCCGGAGACGCAGGTCCGGCTGGTGCTCGCGCGCGCGCGCGAGTTCAACGCGCTGCGCGCCGATATCGTCGAGCCGCGCGGCAGCAACGGCCTCGCGCTGCCGGCCGGCAGCATCCCGTTTTCAGGCGTTATCTATTGGCAGTTGCTGTTGATTCACGAGGGACAGGTCGTCTGCCGCGTAGATGGGCAGTTCCAGAAAGCCGCGCCCGCCTTCGCCGACATCTTCACCACGCCCACGGCAGCAGCGACTTCTACCGCCGGCGTAGCAGACGCTCCCACCGCCGGCGCAACACCTGACGGATGAGCGCCCAGCGCGTCTGTTCCCAGGTGGACCGGACCGCCGCGCGCCGCGCCAGGCGCACGCGGCGATAGCGCTCAAGGTTGTACCAGTCGGTGATCTGCCCGATGTGGCGGGCCGCGCGCGGCGCGGCGCCGGCCAGCCGGCGGCTGCGCTCGTTGGGCGTATCGGATGCGGGCGGGCGCACCCCCAGCCAACGCCCGTAGATGTAAAGGCGCGCGTAGGCCCGGCCGGCCGGACTCAGCCCGCCCAGGCCGCGCACCTCCACCCACCACCACAGCGCCAGGATCGCCAGCGGCAGCAGCACCACCAGCGCCGCAACTCCAAACAAGAGCAGCAAAAACACACGCGCCAACGCGCTGCCGGGCGGTAGAGCCGTGCCGCTTTCCAGCGGAGGCGGCGTATTGGTCGGCGCAGGGACGGGCGTAGGCGTCGGGCTGGGCGTGGGCGTGGGCGTCAGAGTCGGGAGCACTTCGCCGCCGCCTATCGCGCTGCCGCCCCCGCCGGGCGCGGTGGGCGTAGGCGTCGGAGTCGGCGTGGGCGTAGGCAGCGCCGGCGGCTCGCGCGGGGGCACCATGCGGTTGGTGGTCGGTTCAAACTCGACCCAACCGTAGTTAGGAAAAAATACTTCCACCCAGGTATGGGTGTCTTTCTCGCGCACGGTGTAGCGCTGCCCGACCTCGTCCCAGATGCCCTCGGCGAAGCCGCCCGCCACGCGCGCCGGCACGCCCAACGCGCGCAGCATCACCGTCATCGCCGAGGCATAGTAGCTGCAATAACCGCGCTGCAACTCGAACAGCACCCAATCGACGAAATCCGCGCGGTCGAGCGGGGGCGCGGGCGCTTGCTCGTCATAGCTGATGTTCGCGCGCAGCCACGCCTCGAGCGCGACCGCCTGGTCGTAGGGCGTGATCGCGCCGGCCGCATTGACGATGCTCAGCGCCAGTTGGCGGGTGCGTGATGTGACCGTATCGGGCAGCGCCAGGTAGCGCTCGGTGACCCACTGGGGATAATTCGCGCCGGCGCCGCGCAGCCGGTCCGGGCCGGCGTTGCTGATGAGTACGAGCGCTTCGTAATAGTCGCCGCGCCGCAGCCCGCGCTTGAACGTCATATCCAGCGTGCCGACACGCTGCCCATCGGCAAGGATCGAGTTCGCCTCGACCGGCAGGCCGATCTGTAGCGCCTGCTGGGCGGTGTAGGCCAATCCGGTAGACGCCGGCGACGCCCAGGTAAAACTAAGGATCGTCTGCCGCCGCTCCCAGAACTGGGGAAGCTCCAGCGGCGCGCCGGCGGCCATATCCTCGACCGTATACCGGCCGGCATACCACCGCAACCCGTCATACGTCTCGTAGACGCGCGCCCGCCAGTAGAAGCGATGCGCGCGGACAAGGTACGAGTCGAAGTACTCGTCTCGAAAGCGCACGTACATCACGTCGCCGTCGCCCAGCGTGATCGGCCCGCCGAGCGGCAGTTCTTCCTCATCGAAATAACCGGGCGACCCGCCAGGCTCCGGGTCGGTGAGCGCGCCGAGCAGCTCGTCGAGCCGGGCACGCAGCGCCTCCAGCGGCTCTTCGATGAGCGTTTCGCGGAGCCGGACCAGCGCCTCCGGGTCGATGGCGGGCAGCGCAGCGACCACGACTACCAGCACCAACGTCAGCGACAGGCCGGCCCGGAACAGGCTCACCGGCGCGCGCCCGCCGTTTGCGCCGTGCGGATTGCCTCCGCCCCCGGCCAGGACCGGCATCAGCTTACGGCGCCAGGTGTACTCGCGCGCTTCCAGGTGCGAGCGCACCGCCAGCAGCAGCACCCACATCCCGTAAACGATCAAGAAACCGTCCAGGCGCAGCGGCCCGGTGTAATCGAGATTGTTCACCAACAGAACCGCCGCCGGCGGCAGCACCACGCGCCCCAAGCGCGGCAGGCGGAAGGTGTGCCAGGCGGCGTTGTGTCCCAGGTACCAGAACAGCGTCGCAACGAACACGGCAAACACCAGGCTATCCTGGCTCCTCTGCCCTGCGCCCACCATCGCAAACCAGCCGGTGATGCGGCGGTTGAGTTCCTGGTAGCGCTCGTGCCAACCCAGTTCGGGCGCAAGCGCGGCGGTCGTGACGACGGCGATAAAGGTCCAGCCGTACACGGTGCTGAGCAGCAGCGCGGTTACCTCGCCGAAGCGTGACTTTGCAAGCGCAACCCCGGCCAGCGTTGCGACCACCGTCACCAGCGCCAACTGCCCCAGGTCGGAAGCCCAGCCCGACGCGACCACGCCGGCGGCCACGGTGAGCAAAAGCGCGATGAGAAGGATGCAGTTGGTAAAATCACCCCAGGTGAGATGGACGGCAGCCGCGAGGCGTTGGCGGAATCGGTGGAATCGTTTCATATATCCTATACAATAAAGCTTCGACGACCCTATACAAACAATAAGGGGTGTACCCAGGTAAAGTATACACCCCTTGTCATCGACATGCCCAGAGGGACTCGAACCCCCGACCTTCTGGTCCGCAACCAGACGCTCTATCCACTGAGCTATGGGCACATAAGGCGGGGAGGCAGGGATTCGAACCCTGGGTAGAGCTTTTTAACCCTACAACCGCTTAGCAGGCGGCCCCAATCGTCCACTCTGGCACCTCCCCACGCGACTGTTCGTGTTCAGTTGTTCAGGTTGATCTCGGCACGTCAGGCGGAGGGAGAGGGATTCGAACCCCCGGAGATACAAAATACCTCAATGGTTTTCAAGACCACCGCCATCGTCCACTCGGCCATCCCTCCGAGATGATCCGCATAGCCAGGCGCGACCTTTACCACACGCCTAACGGACCAAAAGTATAGCATCAGAAGCGGCGACTGTCAATGTTTTCTTGCCGTACAACCCCGGCGCAAACAGCGCGGCCGGGCCGGCGCTACGGCTGCCAATCGACGGCCTTGTGCGCAATCAACAGCGTGCTGAAGTTGAACGCCCACGGTATAACCACGCCCAGCACGCGCCCCAGCGCCTCCGCCAGCACGGAGGTCTGGTAATAGCCGGGCGCGCGGAACGGCCCGCCCAGCCCCCACAGCGTGAAGCTGTGGCTGGTGGGGCAGCTCAGCGCCACCCGGAAGCCGGCCTGCCGGGCAGATGCTTCGAGTTGGCGGCGCGTGTAGGTGGTCTCGTAGAAATCTTCGTCCGTGCGCTCGACCTGCCCGCGCAGCCGGCGGCGCAGCCTGACAAGGCGCTGCACCACGTTCGGGTACGGCACCGTGAGCACCAGCACGCCGCCCATCCGCAGCACCCGGTTAGCCTCGCGGAGGGCCGGCAGCGGCCCGTGCGCGAAGTGCTCCAACACGCCGAAGGAGAGATACCCGGCCAGGCTGCCGGCGGCGTAGGGCAGCGCGTGCACATCGCCGGCCTGCAACCAAAGCGTGGGGTCATCGGCGCGCGCCCGGCGCAGCGCCGCATCCACGTAGTCCAGGCCGATGACATCAAAGCCGCGCATGCGCAAATGCATAACCGCCGCGCCCAGCCCGCAGCCGGCCTCTAAGATCACCGCATCGCGCGGGAGGTAGCACGTGAAGATATCGAAGTATGCCTGGGCGCGCGGGTTCATCACCGAGGCGCGCTCCTGCTCAATCGCCGCCTCGTCCCAGATATCCTGCCACGCCCGGCGCGTAGATTGATAAAGTGAGTCATCCATCGAATGCGATTCCTTGCCGTGTTCAACTCAAGCTGCTAGACTCGCCGCTCGATTGTAACCCGTAAATCCAGGACGCCAACTCGGCACACACTTATGACTCTATCACGCCGGCTCTTCCCGGTTATCGCCGTACTCATCGGTCTGCTCGGCGCGTGCGCCCTGGTCGAAATCGGCGCGCGGCTGCTGGGGATCTTCAGCCCGCCGCCGCTCTGGGCGCAAGAACTCGCCGCGCAGACCGGCTACATGCCGCAGCCCAACGCCCGTTACACCTATCCCGACGCGCCGCGCGACGTAACCGAATTCGAGATTGAGGTCAGGCTCAACGCGCGCGGCCTGCACGATGTGGATCACACACTCGACAAACCGGCGGGCGTTTATCGCATCCTGCTGCTGGGCGACTCGTTCGTGCAGGCGCGCGAGGTGCCGATTGAGGCGAATTTTACGCGGCGGCTGGAAGCGATGCTCAACCGGCCAGACTCGACGGTCTACGAAGTCATCAACGCCGGGCGCTACGGATTCGGCGCGGCGCAAGAACTGCTCTATTACCGGCACGAGGGCTACCGCTACGGCGCGGACCGGGTGCTGCTGTTCTTCTACATCGAAAACGACGTGATCGACAGTTCGGCGCGGCTGGCGATGGACTGGTACGGCCTCGACCAGATGACCTTCCCCTACTTCGAGCAGCAGGACGGCGCGCTGACCCTGCACACGCCCGGCGCCGGCCTGCCCACGCAGGTCGGGCGCTGGCTGCGCTATAACCTGTTCACGGCCAACGCGGTGAGCAATTGGATGCTCTCGGCGTCGCAGGGCGCACAGCGCGAAGCCGTCGCCGGGGAGATCACAGAGGATATCCCGCTGCCGCTGGAGGTCTACCTGCCGCCGGATGCGCGCTGGGCGGCGGGCTGGGATTTGGTCGCCGCGCTGCTGCGCCAACTGCGCGACGAGGTGGAGGACGACGGCGCAGCGTTCGGCGTGGTAATAATCGACGGCAACGCGGCGATGCACTGGGAGGACACACTGGCGAAATATCCCGGCTTCGCCGCGCAGTCGCCCGACCCCGGCGCGCCGCGCGAACGTCTGCGCGCCATCCTAAACGATGCAAACATCGCCTACCTCGACCCGACCGAGACGATCAAAGCGCGGCTGGCGGCCGGCGAACCGCTGTACTACGAATACGACGGTCACTTCGCGCCGGCCGGCCATGCGCTGATGGCGGAGGTCGTGTATGCGTGGCTGCAAACAGATTTTAACCGCGAATAACGCAAATAGCGCGAATTTCAATCCAGGAAGCAGCGCTGCCATAACTCCAGCGTGAGCAGGCGAAAGATCACCTCCACGCGGTCCACGCGCCCGGCGAAGTGATTGTTCAGCAGCGCTTCCAGCCGCCCGGCGTCGAAATAGCCGCGCCCCAGCGTGCGCGGATCGAGCAGCACGTCGCGGATGCGGTCGCGCAGCGGACCGTCGAACCACATCAAGATGGGCGTACCGAAGGGCTGCTTGCGCGCGGTCAGCCACTCGTCCGGCAGCAGGCCGGCCATCGCACGGCGCAGCACGTACTTATTGCCGCGCCCGCGCAGCCTCACCGGCAGGTGCGCGGCGAAGTCCAGCAACGGCGGGTCGAAGAACGGGACGCGCGCCTCCAGCGAGTGCGCCATCGTCACCTTATCGACCAGGAGCAACCCATTGGTGGGTATCCACGTGGCGAGGATAAGCGCGTGTACCAGGTCGTCGGGGTCGTCTGTGTCGATATCGCCGACCAGCCGGGCAAACGTGCGCTCTTTGTGCTGCCGGTACTGCCAGGTATTCAGCAAGTCCGGCGCGTAGAGACGGCGGCGCAGATCATCGGAGAAGACCCGCCCGTCATACGAGCGCGCCCGGCGCAGCGCCTCGTCAGGCGAGACGAACGCGCTGCGCCACCGTGGGAGGTAGGTCGGCAGCGCGCCGACGAAGCGGTAGCGCAGCATCGCCGGGTATGCGCGCTCCAACCGGCCCAGCACGCCGTCTATGCCGTCCAATGCCCGGCGCGGCAGGATGCGGCGCAACATCGCGCCCGCCCGCAGCACCGCCGGCAGCGCGTGGTGATCGGGATAGCCGCAAAACAATTCGTCGCCGCCCGTGCCGTTGAGCACCACCTTGACCGATTCGCGCGTCAACTCGGCCAGCGCCATCAGCGAAATCGCAGAGGGGTTAGCGTTCGGCTCGTCGTGGTGGTAGACGTAGCCCAGGAAGTGCGCCCACCAATCCTCGGCGTCGATGATAAGCTCGTGGTGGTCGCTGGCGAAATGCTGCGCGGCGCGGCGCGCCTTGAGAAATTCGTTGTCGGGCGTTGCGCCGGCGTAGCCCACCGTGAACGTCTTCACGCGGCCCGGCTCGAACTCGGTCATCAACGCGAGCAGCGTCGCGCTGTCCACGCCGCCGCTGAGGAACAGGCCCAGCGGCACATCCGAGCGCAGGTGCAGGCGCACCGAGTCGCGGATCAGTGCGCGCGCCTGCGCGACCAGCGCCGCTTCATCGTAAGCCTCGCCGTGAGCCTCGCCGCCGCGCACGGGATACGCCGGCTTGTAATAGCAGTGCGTGCGCAGCTTGCCCCTCTCGACGACCAGCGCGTGCCCCGGCATCAGTCGCTTGATGTGATTGAACAGCGTCTCCGCGCCCAGCGGGTAGCCGAAGCTGAGGTAAGTATCGAGCACGTCGATGTTGAGCGCACGCGGCACGTCAGGATCGGCGAACATCGCCTTGACCTCACTGGCGAAAACCAGCTTGCCGTTAGCCTGGCAGTAGTACAACGGCTTGATACCCACGTGATCGACCGCGAGCAACAGCCGGCGCCGCCGCCGGTCCCACAGCGCGAAGGCGTACATGCCGCGCAGGTGCTCGAACAGGTCGAGGTCGTACTGCTCGTACAGGTGGACCAGCGTCTCGGTGTCGCAGGCGGTACGGAAGACGTGGCCCTGCGCTTCGAGCTGCGCCTGCAGCTCGACGTAATTGTAGATCTCGCCGTTGTAGACGACCTGTATCGAGCCGTCCTCGTTGGCGATGGGCTGGTCGCCGCCCGCCAGGTCGATGATGCTGAGGCGGCGCATCCCCAGCGCGATGTTAGGGTACGTCTCCGGCGCGAAGAAGAAGCCGCCGCCATCCGGGCCGCGATGCCGGATGAGGTCGGTCATGGCGCGGACGGTATCGGGATTGGCGCGCTGCGCATTGAGTAGGTCGATGATGCCGACGATGCCACACATAGATCAAGCCGCCTGTGTCGTTTTGCTCACCTTATGTACTTCCGGCGCGGCGCTGCCCGACAGCAATCCCCGCACCGAGATATCCTCGTCGAGATCGGGCCAGTGCACGCCGCCGGGCGAGAACTCTACATGTGCCCACTGTTCAGGCGCGCCGCCGCGCAAGAGCCGGTACCACTCGACAGGCGCCGAAATGATGCGCCCGTCCTTGAGCGTGACCCACAGTCTGCCGTCGCGTACTTCCGCCGCGATTGGGCGGTCTTTTTCGGAGTAGCGTGTGTTAAATATTTTCATGAATTAAACTTCCGGCAAACTAAACTTACGACGGTACTTATTCAATATATCAAGGTCTTTTTGAGACAACCGCTTACGCTGTGTATCCCACATTTGGCGATTTTCTTCTGGTGAATTCAAAAAAGGGCTGTTTTTAGCTAATGCGTCAAAGAATTCTTCAACATCGTTTTCCAAATTCACGAGAGCAAGGGACCGATCACAATTTAAACATAACAAATCGAAAAGCAACTTCAACTCATCTCGAAGCTTTTCCAACCCAGATAGTGAAATAGCCATTTGAGCTATTTGTTGAGAGTCTAGCCGTACATTGATTTTGTACTGCAAATGACCAACGAAATTGTGACGCACTTTTTCTATTTGACTCTTTATTTCCTCACAGCGCTCATCAAATCTTTCCGCTCTAAAAGCATCCTCAATTACCTGACGATGTCCTTCAGCGATCAAGTGGCTCAAAATCCCCTTTTTAACACGCATAAATGTTAAATATTTGTCTTCGTCGATAATTCTCCAAACTATCATTATGCTCTCGTAAATCAACGCTCTTTTAACAACCCACCAAAAAGGCGAACGCAAATCAATACCCCCTTGAAACAAAGCAAACGGAAAAGTTTCTATTTCTCTCAACACATAAACACCTGAATGCAAAGCAATCAATTGGCTATATAGTCCATCTATCTCCATCTCGTAACTGGCTAGATGTTCTTTTGTAATCACAATCTCTGGTCTCATGTCTTCCCACTGCATTGGCCTACCTCCCCACCATCCCCCGCACATACTCCCAATCCTCCCGCCGCACCGCGCCGAGCGCAACCAGCGCCGTCCCATACACCCCCGCCGCGAGCACAATCGTCAGCGGCGCGCCCAGGTCCCAGGTGCGCGCGCCCGCGTCGATGGGCAGGTGCAGCGCCGGCCCTACGATCAAACACACCGCCGCCATCGGCGCTAATGCCAGCGCCGCCCGGAACAGATACGCGCCCAGCCGCAGCGCCGGCAGCCGCGCCCGCATCCACCAGACCGCAACGCCGTTCACCGCCAACTGTACCATAAAAATCGCCGCCGCCGGCCCCGCATACCCGAACGCCGCGATCATCGCCACGTTGAGCGCCACTGCCAGAATCGCGCTCAATGCGCGCAGCCGCAGGACGCGGTCCTGCCGCCCTTCGACGATGAGCATCTGCACGAGCAGCGTGCCGGGGAAGATCAAGACCAGGCTCCACAGCAGCACCGCCAGCGCCGGCGGCGACTCCGGGTAGGCGTCGCCGTACAGAAACGCGATAACCGGCCTGGCCATCAGCGTGCCGCCCAGCGCCAGCGGCAGCGCGATAAGCATCATGCCGTAAACCAGCCTCTCTAACAGCTTCTCCAGCGCGGCAGGGTCGCTCCGGTAGTAGCGCGCGAGCGTCGGGTAGCTGCCCACGATCACCGGCGTGTTGATGATCTCGATCAGCGTGTAGTAGAGCACATACGCCGCGTTGTACCAGCCGACCGCCGCCTCGCCCATCATCTTGCCCAGGATAAGCTTATCGGCCTGGAGATAGACCAACCCCAGCGCCGACCCCAATCCCAGCGGGAAGCCCTCACGGAGGAGATAGCGCGTCTGCGCGAGGTCGGCATTGCGGATATCCGGCTTGAACTTGACGAGCATCACCGCGCCGCCGGCGACCAGCGCTGCCACGCCGCCCAGCGCCAGCGCCCACAGCACGCCGTCTAATCCAAAGCCGGCCAGCATCAGCGCAAAGCCGCCGCCGATAAAGGTCAGGTGCGAGATTAGCTCGACCGCCGCCGCCGCGCCCATCTGCTCAAGCGCCTGCAAGCCCTGCACCGGAACCATCCCCACCGCCTGCGCCAGCAGCCCAAACCCCACGAGCGCGAACATGTACGAGGGAATATCGGGATAAATCAAGCGACTCAGCAGCGCGAGCGCGGCGAAAGCCAGCACCGCCAGCGCAATCTTCGCCACCAAGCTGTTGAGGAGATACGCGCGGGTCTTGGAGTGGTCGGCGGCGATATCGCGGATCACGACCAGGCCGATGCCCATATCGGGAACCAGCGCGAACAGCGCCACGAACGCACGCACGATGCTGTACATGCCGAACGCCTCATCGCCAAGCGCCGGCGCAAGGTAGACGGTCCACGCGGCGGAGAGGCCGTAGAGGACAAGCCTGCCGATAAACGTAAACGAGAGGTTGCGGCCAATCCGCCGGACTTCAGTCGTGCTTTGCGCCATTCGTGTCTTTCGCGTTATTCGCGTAATTCGCGGTTAACAATCTCTTCATAAAACGCCTCCAACCGGTCGAGCACCGCCGGCCACGTAAAGCGCGCTTCGACCAGCCGGCGCGCCGCCCGGCCCATACTAGCGCGCCGCCCCGCATCGGTCAACCGGCGCAGCGCCGCCGCCCAGCCCGCCGGCGCGTAGGACAACACTTCGCCCGCGCCCGCCTCGGCCACCTCCGGCATGTAACACCCCTCGCTCAGCAGCAGCGGCAGCCCCGCCGCGCCCGCCTCCAGCGCCGCCATCGACAGCCCCTCGCCCACCGCCGCCAGCGCGAACCCGTCCGCCGCCGCCAGCGCCGCCAGTTTGTCCGCGCCGCCCAGGAAGCCGGTAAACACCACGCGCCCCGCTGCGCCCAACCGCGCCGCCAGCGCTCCCAGTTCACCGCGCGCGCCGGCGTCCGGGCCGGCCGCCGCCAGCCACACGCCCGGTGCATCCGCCAGCGCTTCGATGAGGATGTGCACGCCCTTGCGCCGGTGCAGCCGCCCCAAGAACAGCACAAGCGGCGCATCATCAGGGATAGCGTGGCGTGCGCGGAATACATCGCGCGGCGGGAGCGCGTCGAAATCGGCGAGGTGGACGCCGTTGGGGATGACGCTTACGCTCACTTCCTGCTCCCCCTCTATCCCCGGCCCTTTCCCCCACGCGGGGGGAAAGGGAAACGACGCGCGCGAGTTTACCTCACCCCCCGGCTCCCTCTCCATGGCATGGAGAGGGGGAGCCAGAGCCGCCGAATCGTGCGGTTCTCCTCCTCTCCACCTGGTGGAGAGGAGGCCGGGGGGTGAGGTATCCAACCCCTCTCCTCTTGTGGCTGCGAAGCGGGGGCCAGGGGAGAGGGGAAGCTTCAACCACGCGCACAGCTCCCGAAACTGCCCGGCTTCATGTTCGGTGAGCGCGGCGACGTACCGGAAGCGGCGCGTCAATCTCCGCCCAAACAAGCGATCCCACCCCACTTTGATAACCCCGCGCCCGGTATCGTGTGGGATAGTGCCGTGCGGTGAGAGCAGCAGCGGCACATCCGCCGCCGCCGCGATTGGCGTCACGAGCAGGTTTTCGACCGTGCGCAGTTCGTGGCAATGCACCAGGTCGAAGCCGGGCGCTAACTCGCGCGCCGCCTCCGCCAGGCCGCGCGGCGTCGAGAAGTTGAAGCGCGCGCCGAGCGCGTGGCTCCAATTGCGGAAGTAGAACACGCGCACGCCTTCGACATCGACCCGGAAATAGGATTTACCACAGAGGGCATGGAGAGCACGGAGAGCACGAAGTTTTAAAGCCTCTCCGTGTCCTCCGTGTTCTCCGTGGTGATCTTCTTCGAGTATCCGCCGCCGCATATCGAGCGCGTCGGTAGTGAAGACGGTCACCTCGTGGCCGCGCGCCGCCAGCCCGCGCGTGAGTTCGTAGGCGACGCGCGCCGTCCCGCCAAAGGTCCAGGCGGGGTAGTAATGGGGCGTCACGTGCAATATTTTCAAGCTGCGATCTCGTGTTATACTCCGCGAACAGCCGGATTTTAACCGGCAATGCAGCCTCGTGTCATTCCGCCGCGCATGGAGTCTTGAAGATGAAATCTGCTGCGACCACGCCCAAGCAGTTGTTTATCACCACTGCCGTCTTGCTCGCCGCCGCCTTCGCCATCATCTCGCACCTGGGCGACCTGAGCATGCGCGACGACGAGGTGATGTCCATCCTGCACAGCAGCCGTGATATCGAATTCCTTGTGCGAGACCGCGACATCACCTGGCCGCCGGGCTACTACCTGATGCTCAACACCTGGATGAACATCGTCGGCTATAACGATGTCGCCATACGGATGCTGAACGCGCTCGGCGGGATGCTGGCCGCCGCGAGCGTCTACCGGGTCGCGGCCAAACTGTCCTCGCGACTCGGCGGGTGGGCAGCGGCGCTGGCCTTCGGCACGTCCGGCTACACGATCTACTTTCTATCCGAAGTGCGCGGCTATGCGTTCTGCATCTCGTTCGGCGCGCTGCTGGCGCTGCTGCAACTGCGCTGGGTCGTGAAACCGACCTGGCGGCGCACCATCCCTTATGTACTTGTACAAATCGCGCTGGTATACATGCACTTCACCGGCTGGTTTGGCGTCATCCTGGCCGGCATTCACACGCTGCTGAACGCGCCCCGCCACTTGGTCCGGTGGATGGGCGTATTCTTGATCGTCGCGCTGGCCTTCGCCCCGATTGCGCCGCAGTTCTTGCAGGGCATCGGCGAGCGCGCCGGCGCGGCAGAAGTGACCCAGGCGTACAGCCATACCCTCCTGAACCTGTACCAGGCGTACAGCGTACACCGCGACCTGCTCTTTGCGGCAATCGTCGCGCTGGCGGTCGCGGGATGGGGATGGTTTGTCTATCGAAAGCGCCGGACCGGTGCGCTGCTGTGGCTGCTGGCGTGGGGTGTCGGGATACCATTCGGCGCGTATGTCACAAATCCTATCTTAGACATGTTCAAAACGCGCTATCTCGCCATCGCCATGACCGGCGTCTTCCTGCTGATCGGGATCGGGATAGCGCATCTCCCCAGAGCCGCCGCCCGCGCGCTGGGAGCAGGGCTGGTAATACTCCTCGCGCTGATGCCGTGGCAGCCGCAAGACCACCGCGACCCGGTCCACTACGACCCGCCCTATAAAGCGTTCGTCCAGGAGATGGCGGCGCGCTTCCGGCCCGGCGACGCGCTGGTCATCGACCCCGGCTGCGGCAACTGCGCATTCGAGCGCCTGTGGTGGTATTACGAGACGATTTACTTCCCCGGCGGTCGCATCCCGCGCGCCGCCGACGGCGACGCCGCGCCGGGCAGTGTATGGTACATCACCGAGGCGGGCCGCGAGAACCCCGAAGCCAAAGCGTCGGCTGCCGCCGGGCGCATCGAGACCGCGTACTGGGGGCCGTGGTACTTCCACGCGACCTACTACGAAAAGCCGCCGCTCGCGCCGGGCTACCGGGTGGGCGACACCGGGCTGCAATTCCTGGGCGCGCGCATCTTCCCGGACAAAGATTTCTACCTGCCGGGCGACCGCATCGAAGTGCAAAGCTGGTGGTCTACCGGCGCGCCGCTTCCCGAAGATTATACCATCGGGCTTTACCTCATCCGTTTGAACAACGGGCGCTTGGTTGCGCAGACCGACGCCGGGCCAGCCGGCGTCTTCACCCTGCCGCAGACTTCACACTGGCAGCCGGGCGCGTTGTACCGCGATGATCGCACGCTGCGCATCCCGTGGGAATTAGAGGGCGCGTGCGAGCTGCGGCTGGCGGTCTATCGCTGGCAGACCGGCGACCGTCTGCCGCCGGCGCCCGGAGCGCCGCAAATCGACGGCGCGATCCAACTGAAAAGCTTTAACGTCACATCCTGGGGCGACTATCCCCAGGATTGAATCTGCACGGAGCCGCGACCTATGACTGCTGCTAAACGCCGCAACCTTTGGGTGATGACGCTGGTTTTGCTCGTCGCAGCCGGCGCGATCCTCTCACACCTGGATGACCTTTCGATGTGGTACGACGAGCTTTTCGCCGTCACTCATGCCGGCGGCACTCTCGAACAGATCCTCCGTGACCGTGATACCGTTTGGCCGCCGGGCTACTACGTAATCCTCCACACCTGGATACAGATCGTCGGGCGGCACGACGTGGCATTACGTCTCCTCAGCGCGCTGTCCGGTATGCTGGCGGCGGCGTGCATCTACCGGGCAGCGAAGCGCCTGGCAGGACCGCATGCCGGGCCGCGCGCCGGCTGGCTGGCAGCGCTGGCGTTCGGCGCCGCCAACTACATAACCTACTATACAACCGAAGTGCGCGCTTACGCCCTCTCGTTGATGTTCGGCGCGGCGCTGGCGTGGGTGCATCTGCGCTGGGTCACGAAACCGACCTGGCGGCGAACCGCCGTCTACTTCCCGTTAGTCGCGCTGTGGCCGTACCTGCACTTTACCTCCGGCATCGTGATCGCGCTGACCGGGGCGCATGTGCTGCTGCGCGCGCCGCGCCGCCTGTGGCGCTGGATTGCCGTCATGGTCGCGGCGGGCGTGGTGTTTCTTCCGATGCTGCCGCAGTTTTTGCTCGGCTTTACCCTCCAGTCAGGCGCGCGGCAGACCGCCCTGGAAAGCGTGGACGTAACCGAAGCGCTGGCGGTAATGTACCGGGCTTACAGCAATTATCACGACCTGATCCTGGCGGTCATCCTGGTCGCTGCGATTGCCGGCCTGGTCGAGGCCGCGCGCCGCGCATCGCACACACAGCGCGCCGACCTCGCCTGGGTAGCGCTGTGGGGGCCGGGCCTGATGGTCATCACTTACATCACACCGCTGCGCAGCGTGATGTTCTCGTCGCGCTACCTGCTCATTGTCGCGCCGGCCGTCTTCATCTTGATCGGCTGGGGACTGGCGCGCCTGCCCCGCCCGGCGCAAGCCGCCGGCGCGGTGCTGATCCTCGTGCTGGCGATTCCGTGGAATCCTTTCGAGTTTCGCGTACCCTACACCGACGCGCCGCCGGTGCGCGACCTGGTGCGCGCGCTCGCCGAGAAGCAGCGCCCCGGTGACGTGCTGGTCGTCGATCCTAACTGCGGCGGCGGGCCGGAGGGTCTCGCGTGGAAGTATTACCAATCGATCTATTACCCCGGCGGGCAAATCCCTACCGCCGCCGACGGCGATCAAGCGCCGGGCAGCGTGTGGTACCTGGTGCGGCAGGGGTCGGAAAACCCGGCGGTGACGGCATCGGTGGCGCGCGGGCGCGTCAAGACCAACCGCTTCTGGGGGCCGTGGTATTTCATCGCCACGTACTACGAAAAGCCGCCGCTCGCGCCGGGCTATGCGGTGGGCGCAGACGGCCTGCATTTTCGCGGCGCGCGCATCGAGCCGTCGCCCGGCCCGTACATCCCCGGCGATACCATCCGGGTCGAAAGCTGGTGGTCTACCGACGCGCCTTTGCCGGATGATTACTCGTTCGGCCTGTACCTGGTCCGCACCGACGGCGCGACCCTGGTCGCGGAAAATAACGGCGCGCCGGCCGGCGAACTGATGCCGGTCACGCAGACCGCCTTTTGGGAGCCGGGCGCGCTGTACCGCGACGAGCGCGAAATCCGCATCCCGTGGGGCATAGACGGCGGATATTACGGCCTGTGGTTTGCCGTGTATCGCTGGCAGGACGGGACACGCCTGCCGCCCGCGCCGGAAGCGCCGCAGCAGGCAAGCTGCCTGGCGCTGGACGGGTTCGAGATCGTCTCGTGGGGGCTGTACAACCGGTGATTGGATTCACCACAGAGACACAGAGAGCGCAGAGAAAAGAACCGAGAAGAATACAGAAGGCTTGGATAGCTCCCTGGCCTAAATTTGGCCCCAATTAGGCTACATTTTGCTTTTGCTCCCCCTCTATCCCCAACCCTTTCCCCCACAAGGGGGGAAAGGGGGCCGGAATCGCTGCACGGAGGCTCCGATTCCCCCCTCGCCCCTTGTGGGAGAGGGGGTT
>JAFGMM010000396.1 GCA_016927535.1 Anaerolineae bacterium | reverse complement strand
GTTGCCTTCGGCTTGTGGTTCGTCGGACCAACGCCCACAGGAGACTTTCACTCCCCAATCATCGCCCATGCCGGGCGTACAACAAAGAGCGGGGCGGTGTCCCCGCTTTTTTCTTTTCCCCCATGCCGTCAAGGCGTGACGTACACGGTGATCGCGCGCTCCTCGATGGTCCAGTTATTCTTCACAACCCGCAGGCGGTAAATCTCGGAGGCGATAGGGCACTCGGTGCGCCCGCCGCTGAGTTCGACGGGCCGGCCCTCCAGGTACACGCGGCGCGCGTTGTGCGTGCTCCAGGCGATGCCGACGCATTCGCCCCGCCTGATGCTGGTCCGGTCCACGCCGAAGCTGACCGGGAAGGGGTCGTCGCTGGGGATGACCTCGACGGTCACGTCGTACCACTCGGAGAACTGGTCGTCGATAATGACCTCCAGGCTGTAGCGCGCGGTCTGCGCCGGGCATGACTCATACGAGCCGGTCTTCTCGACCGGCAGGCCCATAAACAGGACACTCTGCGCGGGCGCGCCGTCCCGGCTCTGGGTCGGCTCGGCGTCCCACCACAGCGTTACACACTCGCCCTCGTTGATGGTGAGCCGGTCGGCGCTGAACAATACGCGCAGTTCGTGCGGCTCGTGGAGCTTCTGCCATTCCAGCCCGACCCGCGCGGTACCTTCCAACTCGAAGTACTCCAGCCGCAGCGTGTGATTGCCGCCTGCCAGCCACAGATACCAGGTGTAGGTGTTCAATTTCTGCGAGTACCAGGCGTCGATGACGAGCCGGTAGTCGATGTAGAGACGCACGCCGTCATCTGCCCACACTTTGAAGAGCCAGATTCCGTCTTCCAGGTAGACAGTGCGCGTCCAGCGCGCCGAGAAATACGCATTGTCCACCACGCCCGGCAGCGGCGAGCCGAAGCCCCAGTCGTAGTTAGGCGTGAACTCGCTGCGGACCAGGACCGGGCTGCCCTTCAACTCGATGTTGTTGAAATACTCGGCGTGCCAGACGATGCTGCTGGCAAGGTGGGGTGGGAGGGTGGGCACGGGGCGGATGGTGGCAGCAGCGGCGGGCGTGGCGGTGGGGTCCTGCGCCGCGACCGGGGGCATGGCCGACAGGCCGATCAACGCTAATGCGATGAGTGCCAGCAGGAGACTGAGATAGACGATCCGCATGACGCCTTTACCCTCCTCGGTGCTCCGGCGTTTGTGCGCAATGTAGCATAAGCAAAGGGTTAAGGCAATTTTGCGAGTGATGAAAGAGAAAATCATGCCGCGCCCGGCAGCCGCAGCGTGACCACGGTGCCGCGCCCGACCTCGCTTTGCAGGCCAACACAGCCGCCGTGCCGCTCGACGATTGCCTTGACCATCGCCAGGCCGATGCCGCTGCCCGGCACGGCATGCGCGCCCTGGCTGCGATAAAGCTCCTCCCACACGTGGGGCTGGTCGGCCTCCGGGATGCCCGGACCGGTGTCCTCGACCTCGATAACCACGGTCTCGCCGTCGGCGAAGGCGCGCAGTTCCACGGTGTCGCCGGGCTGCGTGAACTTGAGCGCGTTGTCCAGCAGGTTATACACGGCCAGCAGCAAGATGTCCCGGTCACCGATCACTTGTGGCAAAGTGGGCGCGGACCGGTCCAGGTTCAAGAAAAGATGGTGGTCGGCGGCGACCGGCTGCTCCTGCGCGATGACCGTCGCCTCGCTCAGCAGGTCGGCGATGTCGATGGGGTAATGTTCCAGCGGACCGGTCTCGAGGTCGGCCAGCTTGCGCAGACTGTCCACCAAACCGGTGAGCCGCCGGATTTGCGCCTGGATGCCGGCCTGGATACGACGCCGGCTCTCGGCGTCGTCGGTCTCCGCCAGGTTCGCCAGCGCGACCTGGATGGCGGTCAGCGGGTTCTTCAGTTCGTGGTCCAGGCGGCGCAAAAAGCGGCGGCGCTCTTCGGCGACTCGCGCCGCGATTTCGTCGTATTCTATCGGCATATTGGCGCTAAAACTCACGGCATGGCTTCGACTCTGCCGACAAAGCGATACCCCTGGCCGGGCACCGTTTCGATATAGCGGGGTTCGGTCGGGCTGTCGCGCAGCGCTTTGCGCAGTTCGGCAACGCGGGTATCCACGGCGCGGATGCCCGCCGGGTAATCCCACCCCCACACGACCTCCAACAGCCGGTCGCGGCTGATGAGTTCGCGCGGGTGTGTCATGAGATATTCTAGCAGCGTAACGGCTTTCGGGGTGAGCTGCATTTCTTGCACGCCCAACCGCACGCGCCGCGCCGACCGTTCGAGGACCAGTTCGCCGCTGGCGAGGCGTTCGGCGGCGGCCAGCGGGGGCCGGCCGGTGTGGGCGCGGCGCAGCACCGAGCGAATCCGCGCGATCAGTTCGTGCGGGTCGAACGGTTTGTTAAGGTAGTCGTCAGCGCCTTCTTCCAGCGCCATCGCGCGCTCGGTGGAGGCGCCAACCTGGGTAAGCAAGATGACGGGCGTCCAGTTTTCGGCCCGGCGCAGGCGGCGCAGCATCTCGCGCCCGTCCATCTGGGGCATGAGCACATCGGTGACCACCAAGTCGGGCGCAAAACTGGCGACCTGTTGCAGGCCCTTTACGCCGTCTCCCGCCACGACCACTTCAAAGCCGGAACGCTCCAGAAGGGGGGCCAGGTTGTCGGTAATTGCCTTCTCGTCATCGACCAGCAATATTTTTGGTTTGGCGTTTGCACCCATTTTGTCCATTCCTTAGCCCCACTATACCCCATCTGCTAATAGTTCGCCATTTACTACTCACAATCAAAACCCGTGTCGGCTGCTCGTCTTTTTCGACCCCATCTGGTATTTGAGGTAAGAGGGGGTGATTCGTCGCCGGCTTAGCGCAGGGGCGGGTTTTAAAACCCGCCCCTACATATGGCGGTGTGCCCGCCGGTCAACCCCGTATACGGGTTTGAATCCGCGCGAGACCAACACCATGTCATTCTGCGAAGCTACTGCATCATCCCCGCTTGAAAAACTATACGCGGGCTGTTATGCCAGCCCATAGCGCGCCGCCGCGTTGTCGGCGATGGTGTTGACCAGCCGCTCGTAAGTCCAACCGTTGGCCCTGGCCTGCACACATAGATCGCTGTAGATCGGGTTCAGCCCCGGCAGCGGGTTGACCTCCAGGATGTACGGGGTGTTGTCGTTCGTCTCGTCCAGCCGGAAATCCACCCGTGCCACGTCCTTACAGTCGATCACCCGGAACACGGCAGCCGCGAGCAGCTTTAACTCGTGCTCGGTCTGCGGGTCCAGTGGCGCCGGGCACAGGTAGCGGAAATCCTCCGCCAGTTCGACCTTCATATAGTTGGTGTACAGCCCGGCCTCCGATGCATCGTAGGCGTTCAGGTCCACTTCGAGCGGCGGGAAGAACGTCAGCGCACCGGGCAGCGCGCGCTTCCCGATGCGCCGCGCCGCCGTCGGCGCCAGGTTGCCGACCAGCCCCACCGTGATCTCGCGTCCCTTGATATAGCGCTCGCACAGGATGGGCTGGTTGTAACGCTCGATTTGCTTTTGCACCTGGGCGCGCAGTTCCGCCTCGTTGTGAACGATGCTTTCTGCACTGACGCCCATACTGGTCCCTTCGCGGCTGGGCTTGACGAACAGCGGGAAGCGCAGGTCGCCATCCCCGTTCAGCAGGTCCGCGTCGATGGGGTCGTCGGCGCATTCGAACACCTGGAACTCCGGCGTCGGCAGGCCGTGATAGTGCAAGACGCGCTTGGTCATCGGCTTATCTAATGCCAGCGCCAGCGTCAGCACCCGGCTGCCGGTGTACGGCATACGCAGCATCTCCAGGATGCCCGGAATGTGCGACTCGCGGCTGTCGCCGAAGTGCCCCTCGGCGATGTTGAAGCACAGGTCCGGCGCGAAGCGCTCCAGGTTTTGCACCAGGTTATGGGGCGGCAGGATGTTCGCCTCGAAGAACTCGACTTCGTGGCCGCCGGCCCGCAGCGCGTCCATGATGTTCCCGATGGTTTTGGGGCTGTCCAGGTCGTCCCACTGGTCCGGCGCCATGCCTTCCCAGGTGGGCGCGTTCCTTTTCAGATTGGCAAGTACGGCGATACGCATCGTCCCTCCTCGCTTTAAAGCGCGCGCTTGCCGTTGCGAACGCTGCCGTTCAGCCCATAGGGCTTCCACTTGTTCTCGTCTTGGTTCAGGCGATGCTCGCCGGCGTTGCGCCGGTGAATGGTGTCGAAGCCCTCCGGCTTGATGGCGACCTGCTCGCCGGTCAGCAGCGCCGAGACGCCGGCCTGCCCGCCTTCGGTGCGGTGGACGGCCTGCCGGTCCAGGTGGTCGATGATGTGTGGGTCGTAATCCTGCGGCTCCTCGTAGACCGTGATGTAGCCCTCGAAGTTGCGCAGCACGACCTTACCCGGCGCCTGGCTGATAAGGTACTGCGGCATGACCGGGATTTTGCCGCCGCCGCCCGGCGCATCGACGACGTAGGTCGGCACCGCGTAGCCGCTGGTATGGCCGCGCAGCCCTTCGATAATCTCGATGCCCTTGGCGACGGTGGTGCGGAAATGCCCGGCGCCCTTCACCAAGTCGCACTGGTAGAGGTAGTACGGGCGCACCCGGTTGCGCACCAGCTTATGCACCAGCTCGCGCTGGATGTGTACACTGTCATTGATGCCGGCCAGCAGCACGCTCTGGTTGCCCAGTGGGATGCCGGCGTCGGCCAGCTTCGCCAGCGCGCGGCTCAGCTCCGGCGTGATCTCTTTGGGGTGGTTGACGTGGATGTTCATCCACACCGGATGATACTTGCGGATCATCTCGCAGAACTCGTCGGTGATGCGCTGCGGCAGGAAGACCGGCACGCGCGAGCCGATGCGGATGATCTCGATGTGCTCGATGGCGCGAAGCTGCGCGAGCACGTATTCCAGCGTCTTCGGCGCGATGGTGAGCGGGTCGCCGCCGCTGAGCAGCACGTCGCGCACCTGGGGCGTGCGCCGCAGGTAGTCGATCTGCTGCTCGAACTCATCCTTGCTGAAGGTCAGCGCCGGGTTGCCGACGATGCGGGCGCGCGTGCAGTAGCGGCAATAGCTGGCGCACTGCGTCGTGAGCAGCATCAGCACGCGGTCCGGGTAGCGGTGAACCAGGCCCGGCACCGGGCTGTGTTTGTCTTCGGCGAGGCTGTCTTCCATCATGCCGGTGAAGGCTTGCAGTTCGCGTCCCAGCGGGATGATCTGCCGGCGCACCGGGCAGTGCGGGTCGTCCGGGTCGATCAGGCTGGCGAAGTAGGGCGTGACATCGACGCGGAACTTCGTCTCGGCGGTCAACCCTTCGATTTCCTCCGGCGTCAGGTGGATGATCTGGGCGAAGTCTTCCAGGCTGTTGAGGCGGTGCGCCAACTGCCAGCGCCAATCGTCCCACTTTTCGTCGGGCACGTCGGCCCAAATCGCGGGGCGCGGCGGCGCGGCGCCGCTGAAGAAGTTCGCATTGGCGATGGCCGTCGCTGCGGTGATCGCAGGCGGCGCACTGGCCAATGCGCTAATACCAGGGGGTTCGGGGGCTTCCTTTTCGATTTCTTGTTGCTGCGGCATCATTACGCTCCTTACATTTGAACTGAACTGAACAAACTAAAGCTTGGTTTCGATCTCAAGGCCCTAGCATAGCACGGGCGTTTTACGAGGCTGTGTCAGCGGCTTCACGGACTCGCGATATCTTGTTACGATTCTGAAACAAAGCGCGGCTCGCCCGTTGTCAACCGAACTTCGCGCGTTTCAGAACTGTAACATCCTGTCACCGGGCTGTGACCAAATTCCCCTATTCCCGTGACGGCGGGGCGGTACAATTCTTCTCGATTTGGTGACCACCAATCCAATGGCGGAGGTATTTGTGATGGCAAGGCAAAAGCAGCGCGCCCGGTGTCCTGAATGCGATGCCTGGGTAAACGTCAAAGACAGCGTTGAATTGGGCGATATCGTCACCTGCCCTGAGTGCGAAACCCGGCTCGAGATCGTCGGGTTGAATCCGCTTGAGCTGGACTATGCCGACGATTGGGAAGACGACGATTACGACGACGACGACGACTATTAGTTCTCAGAAGAAGCTGTTATTATGACCGGATCGTAACAAACCTGGCGCTGCGCACCGGCGCGTGAGCCGGTGAAAACTCGTTCGATCATCCAACCCCGTCGCTGTGCGGGGTTTTTCAATGTCAATCGCCTGTTGTGGAGATAGAAAAGTGAAAGTTAACTTCAGCCGTTTATTCGGCAAACCTCTGAAAACAACCGACCTGGCGCACCAGGCCGTGAGCAATCCTATCGGGCTGGCCGTCTTTGCTTCGGACGCGCTCTCCTCGACGGCCTACGCCACCGAGGAAATCCTGCTTATCTTGAGCATGGCCGCCGGCGCGGCCTGGGCCGGGCAGGGCGGCGCGGTCTTCGGGCTTTCCCTGCCGGTCGCCCTCGCCATCGCCGCGCTGCTCGTCGTTGTAACTCTCTCATACCGCCAGACCATCCACGCCTACCCCGGCGGCGGCGGTGCGTACATCGTCGCGCGCGACAATCTGGGCGAACTGCCGGCGCAGATCGCCGGTGCGGCGCTGATGACCGACTATATCCTGACCGTCGCAGTGAGCATCTCGTCGGGCGTGGCGCAGATCACATCGGCGTTTCCGGCGCTGCTGCCTTACCGCGTCGAGCTTGCTGTGGGCGTCATCATTTTCATGACCGTCGTCAACCTGCGCGGTGTAAAAGAAAGCGGGCGGGTCTTTGCCGTACCTACCTACTTCTTCCTGGTCACCATGTTCTTGATGCTCGGCGTGGGCTTTGTCCGCTACCTGACCGGGGCGCTGCCGACCGCCGTCGATGTGGACGCGCTGCGCCATACCACCCTGGAACCGCTGACGGTGTTCCTGGTCCTGCGCGCCTTTTCGAGCGGCTGCACCGCGCTTACCGGCATCGAGGCCATCTCGAATGGCATTACGGCTTTCAGGGAGCCGCGCAGCCGCAACGCCGCCCTTACGCTTAGCTGGATGAGCGGCATCCTGGTGACGCTGTTCCTGGGCATCACCTTTCTCGCCAACCAGATTCACGCGCTGCCCAGCGAAACCGAGACGGTCATCTCGCAGTTGGCGCGCACCATCTACGGCGCGGAGAGCCTGTTCTACCTGCTGACTTTGGCCGGCACTACGCTGATCTTGCTGATGGCCGCCAACACCAGCTATGCCGACTTCCCCCGCCTGGGCGCGCTGCTCGCCCGCGACGGCTTTCTGCCGCGCCAGTTGACGTACCGGGGCAATCGCCTGGTCTTCGACTGGGGGATTACGCTGCTGGCCGTGCTGGCTGCTCTGCTGGTCGTCGTGCTCGATGCGCGCACCAGCGCGCTCATCCCGCTCTACGCTATCGGCGTGTTCCTCAGCTTCACCCTATCGCAGTCCGGCATGGTCCGGCGCATGTACCGGATCGGCAAGCTCCGGCCCGGCGAGGTCCGCCAGGGTCTTGAGACCGCTCTTACCTACGATCCTGTCTGGCGGCGCCAGATGATTATCAGCGCCGTCGGCGCGGTATGCACGGGTATCGTGATGGTAGTGTTTGCCGTGACCAAGTTCACGAGCGGGGCATGGTTCGTAGTGGTGCTGATCCCGCTAATCGTTGCCGTATTTGCCCAAATTCACCACCACTATAAGCATGTCGCCCAAAATCTGAGTCTGAACGGCACGCGCCCGGAACTGCGCGTTCACCCGGTGCAGACGATCATCCTGGTCGATGATGTGCACACCGAAACGGTGGAGTTGATTAATTTCGCCAAGTCGCTTGGGCATCCCTGGAAGGCGGTCCATGTCGCCATCAACCCGGAGAAAGCCGAGCGCACATGCGCCAAATGGCAGGAGCGCATCGGCGAAGGCGAGTTGATCGTCCTGGAATCGCCGTATCGCTACTTGGTAGCGCCGATCCAGGAGTATGTGAGTGTGCTGCAACGTGAGCAGCCGGGCTGCTTTGTGCACATCATCATGGGGCAGTTGGTGATGGATACCCTGTGGGAGCAGTCGCTTCACCAGAACAGCGCCATGATCTTCGACCGCGCGTTCAGCCGGATCGACAACGTTGCGGTGACGACCGTGCCGTACCAGATTCACCGGGTTGAGTAGGCGCAGGATCAACGCCGGGTCGCCCGGCGACCCGGCGTTGAGGTCTTTGGGAATCTGCGGGGTTTTCGGGCGAGCCGCCGGCTCGCCTCTACGAATGGTTCCACCGGTAGGGGCGTCCCGCCGGGACGCCCAAGATATGGCGTCGAACCTTCGTTCGCCCCGCGAATTCCTGAAGAGCCCGGCGTTGTGCCGCCTTTTGTTTTGTCATAAACATACTACTAAATCCGGTGGTTTACACGTTCTAGTGCCCGGAATATAATCTGACGTAGTAGCACATTTGTTTGCCGCAGGATTCTGAGTTGGGGGCTTGGTTCAGGAATGGACGAAGCCTTTTTCGTCTGCACATGACAGTCAATAAGGAGGAGAGATGTCGCACAAAGCACTCGAGCAAGTAACCGACCGGCATGCTCAAATCGTGCTATCGTTCGCACAAGACCTGTGGAAGAACTATCACCCGCGTGATTTTGCGCTCCGGCTGTGGGATGGCACAACCTGGGGGCCAGAACCGGGGCAGCCGGCGCGCTTCACCATCGTCTTGAACCATCCCGGCGCGCTGCGCAAGATGTTCTTTCCACCCACCGATCTTTCGCTCGGCGAGGCTTACATCTACGGCGATTTCGACATCGAGGGTGATTTCGAGGCCGCTTTCAGGATGACCGATAGGCTGCGCCTGTTCGAGCTAAAATGGGGGCCGCTGGATTATCTGCGCCACGCCTGGCAGCTCTTGCAGCTCCCGTCCGACCCTGCACCCGCCCGGTTCGGGCGCGCGGCGGTTGTGCTCTCCGGCAGCAAGCACTCCATCGCGCGCGACCGCCAGGCCGTCGGCTACCACTACGACGTACCCGGCGACTTCTACGCCTTGTGGCTGGATAAGCGCATGGTCTATTCCTGCGCTTACTTCGCCGCGCCCGGCGAAGCCCTGGACGCCGCACAGGAGCGCAAACTTGACCTGATCTGCCGCAAGCTGGATCTCAAAGCCAGCGAACGCCTGCTCGACATCGGCTGCGGTTGGGGCGGCCTGATTATGTACGCCGCCCAGCGCTACGGCGTGGAGGCGCACGGTATCACGCTCAGCCGGCCCCAGGTCGATTTCGCAAATGCGCGGATTCGAGAGGCCGGTCTGCAAGACCGCTGCCGCGCCGAGTACCGCGATTACCGCGAAATCTCTCAGACCGAGCAGTACGACAAGATCGTCAGCGTCGGCATGGCCGAGCACGTGGGCGTCAAGATGCTGCCTGAGTATTTCAGACAGGCCTGGCGCTTGCTGCACCCCGGTGGGCTTTTCATGAACCACGCCATCGCGTCCGATGTAATATTCTACAGCCCGTCCAGCGGCTTCGCGCAGCATTACGTCTTCCCGGACGGCGAGTTAGTCTCGCTCGACGTCACGACCCGCGCCGCCGCCGAGGCCGGCTTCGAGGTCCGCGACGTTGAAAGCCTGCGCGAACACTACGCGCTGACGCTCAAGAACTGGGTCGCCCGCCTGGATGCGAAAAAGCGCGAGGTGCTCCGCGTCGTCGATGAGGTCACTTACCGCATCTGGCGCATCTACATGTCGCTGTCGCGGCACGGCTTCAACATCCGGGCGTTCAACGTCTACCAGGTGCTGCTCTCTAAGCCGGACAGCGAATACCAAACCTACCTGCCGCTCATGCGGTCGGCGTGGTACCGATAACGCCTATCATGTCGATGGAGAGGGTAGAGGGATACGGCACGGCTGCGCCGGCGTGTCCCTCTACTCGTACAGCAAATACCCCGCGCGCAGCGCCTCGAACGCTTGACGATCCTCTGCCCACCGCGCAATAAGTGCATCTACCGCGTCCGCACCGCCCGCGTCGAGGTGGGCACGCGCCGCGTCGTTGCCGCTGAGCCGGTCAATCGAATAGCGCCCGTCGTGGACATCTGCGCCCTGCCATGTAAAATCGCCGGGATGCATAGTCTTAATCACAGCGATCATGTACAGCGCGGTCCTGACCGGGCGGAAGACGGCGCGGTCGGTCACGTAGAGGTGGACGCCCGCGCACAGTTGGTCTTGATGTTTGCTGAACGCAGGCTGGAAGTACACCGCGCGGAAGCGCGCGCCCGGCAGTGCCCGGTCGTTGAGCGCCGCCGCCAGTGGTTCGGCCCGGACCCACGGCGCGCCGATGTACTCAAACGGGCGGGTGGTGCCGCGCCCCTCTGAGAGGTTTGTCCCTTCGAACAGGCACGTGCCGGGATAGACCGTCATCGCATCCAGCGTGGGCAGGTTGGGCGAGGTGGGCACGAAGGGCAGGCCGGTCTGGTCGTACCACATCGCGCGCGACCAGCCCGCCAGCGGCGCGACGCTCAGATCGCAGCCGATGCCGAACGCCCCGTTAAAAAGCTGCGCCAGTTCTCCGATGGTCATGCCGTAGCGAATCGGAATCGGGTACAGGCCGACGAACGAACTGTAGTCGGGATCAAGCACCGGTCCCTCCAACATGACGCCGTTGATCGGCGCGGGCCGGTCGAGCACGACCACGGGGATACCCTGTTCGGCGGCGGCCTGCATCACGTGGGCCAGCGTCGATATGTAGGTGTAGAAGCGCACCCCGGCATCTTGTATATCGAAGAGCAGCACATCCAGCCCTTCGAGCATTTCGCGCGTCGGTTTGTCGATTGAACCGTATAGACTATAGACCGGCAGCCCGGTGAGCGCGTCGGTGTAGACGGCGACGTGCTCTGCATCTTGGGCCTCACCGCGCAGGCCGTGCTCCGGGCCGAAAAGCGCGACCAGGTTCACCGCCGGGTGCGCGTGGATGCGCTGGACCGTGCTCACTAAGTTGTGGTCGATGGCGGTGTTGTTGGTGACCAGGCCGGCGCGCTTCCCCGCGATCCGGCCGGTCGGGTGCGCCAGGAAGGTTTCGAGGCCGAGTGTGATGGTCATGTGACGACCCTCCCATTGTAGAGCAGATAAAAAACACGAGAATATTATGTGCAAATTATGTTATGGTCGATAGGTATCATTCGATGAAACTGCTTCTGACCGGTTTTACGCCTTTCCCAGGCGTCGATGTCAATCCCTCCCAGCTTATCGTCGAGGCCATCGCCGCCGTGCGGCGCTCCGATGTCCTCGCCGCTGTGCTGCCCGTGGCTTACGGCCCTGCCGAGGCGCAGATACGCCGGCTGCTCCATGACTGCGCGCCCGGCGCGGTGATCTGCCTGGGCGTGGCGACGCAGCGCCACGAGATCAACCTGGAGCGATTCGCGCTCAACATCAACGACGCAACGATAGCCGACAATGATAGCGTTGTTGCCGACGGTCGCCCAATCGTGCACGACGGGGCCATGGCCTACACCTCGACGCTGCCGCTGGCGGCGATGCGCGCCGCGCTCCAGGCACGCGACATCCCGGTGCGCATCTCGAATCACGCCGGGGCTTATCTCTGCAACCATGTTTTCTACGTGGTGCGCCATCTCCTTACCGAAGCAGGGCGCAGCGCGCCGAGCGGGTTTATCCACGTGCCGCCCATTGCCGACCACGACGGCGCGCCGGGCCTGCCGCTTTCTGTGATGGTCGAAGCGATTGAGGTTTGCGTCGATTGCGCGCTGGAGACTGCGGGTAAAGGCGCTCTATAGCAGGTATACTTGGAAACAGCGCCCAAGTAGCATAGAAGGAGATTCTCTTGATAAATCGCCGGGTTATTCTGTGTGTGCTCTCGGCTTGTGTGCTGCCGGCTTTGCTGCTGGCTGCGCCGCCCACCCTGGGCGATGCGCCGGCGCAGATCGACCCCACCGCCCAGCAGGAGACGATTAACGCCGCCGTCGAGCAGCGCTTTACACAAACCGCAGAGGCGATGCTTAACCCTACCGAACAGGCCATGACGGCTACCGCCGCCTTCGAAGCGACGGTAGACGCGGCTTTCAATGCGGCGCTCACGGCGACCGCCCAGGCTCAGATACCGGCGACACCCGTACTGCCGGCCGGTGCGGTATCCCCGGTCGAGCCGGATACCGAAGTGTTCCTTGAAGCAAACTTCAACTTCCAGGCGATCTATTCGCGCGTGCTGTGTGTGGCGGCGGGCGGCGACTGCCCCGCGCAGATCGAAACCGCCGTGCCCTGTC
>JAFGMM010000395.1 GCA_016927535.1 Anaerolineae bacterium | reverse complement strand
CAGAGTTCAGAGCTACAGAGTACAGAGTATATTAAGAAGAGAGAAATAGGGACGCCACACGAAACCCGAAGTACCAGTACTGGTTGCGCGGGTTGTTACCGTTGCGAGACGCGGCGCGGGCGTTCCTCTGATCGTTGAGGAACGACCCGCCGCGAAGCACGCGGGCGGCATCCGAATTCGGATTATTTCTGCCGTCATTCTCGTCATATGGATAATCCCTATACTCCGACAAACACCACTCCCATACGTTGCCGGCCATATCCAGCGCGCCCACCCACGACGCGCCATCCAGATAACTGCCTACAGGACTCGTGTCGTTCACACAGCCGGCATAGTTCACCAGAGCGCAGGTCGGTTCTTCACTACCCCAGGGATACACATTTCCTGCCGGCCCGCGCGCTGCATACTCCCACTGCGCCTCGGTGGGCAGACTGCCGCCCAGCCATTCGGCATAGGCTTGCGCCTGAAACCAGTCCACGCACACCACCGGATGGGAGGCGTAAGCCGGGTCGTTGTAGTGACAATACTCCGAGTCCGTATATGGCGGCATGCATGCGCCTGCATCCACGCACGCTTTGTACTGCGCGTTGGTCACTTCGGTTTTGCCAATCCAATAGGCGTCCAGGCATACTTCGTGCACAGGTTTTTCGTCAGTGTTGCCATCCTCACTTCCCATCATAAAGCACCCCGCCGGTACGTAGACCATTGGCACGCCTTTAAGCTCAAGCTCGCCCAGCACCGGCATCCATTCCGGTTCTCCGCCGGCAGGGAAGAAAGGTGTTGTAGGCGTTGGGGGAGGCGGCGTTGCTGTGTTGGTGGGGATACTTGTCGCCGATGGTGTGGGCGTACTGGTAAGCGTTGGGAGCGGCGGCGTCGCTGTGTTGGTGAGAATACTTGTCGCTGATGGCGCGGGCGTACTGGTAAACGTCGTGGTCGCCGTTGGCGCCGAGCTGGTCTCCTCACCTAAGCGAGGTACAACCGCTACAGCCAAAAGCACCAGCGCCAGGACAAACGTCGCGCCTCCCACGGTAAAGAATGCCCGTCTGCTCATGCGCCCCCCGGCCTGTCCGCGCTCCCCGCTCTTCGACGCTTCCACGGCTTGCGCGAACGCTTCGGCCAACTCAAGCGGAGTCTGGTACCGCCGCGCGCTGTTTTCGCGTATGGCTTTCATCACGACATCGCCCACAGCGCGCGGGATGTCCGGCCTGACCTCGCTGGGATGCGGCGGCGCTGCGCCTTTCAGCCGCAGCGCGATCAAGGCCATGTCGCTTGGCGCGTCGAACGGCGGCTGCCCGGTCAGCATGTAGTACAGCGTCATCCCAAGCGAATAGACGTCGGTGCGCACATCCACCTCGTCGCCCCGTATCTGCTCCGGCGCTGCATACATCGGCGTGCCCAGCAAGGTCCCGGTGGCGGTGATTTGCAGGGTCGCGTCGGCCACCATCGCCACACCGAAGTCGGTCAGCACAGCGTTGTTTTGATCGTCAAACAAGATGTTGCTGGGTTTCACGTCCCGGTGAATGATGTTCTGAGTGTGCGCCGCGTGGAGCGCGTCGGCGATCTGGCGCAGGATACGGACGGCCTCGCTCAGCGCCAGTGGGCCTTCGGCTTCTACGCACTGCGCCAGCGCGCCCCGCTGGTAGAAAGGCATCACCAGGTACGGCGCCCCCTCGCGCTCGCCGGAGTCTTCGTACCGGGCGATGTGCGGGTGGTTGAGCTTTTGCAGCACCTCGATCTCGCGGCGAAAGCGCAGTATGTTGTCAGGGCGGTCTTTGGCAAACTGCCAGCGCAGCTCCTTGATGGCAAGCGGACGGTCGCGCCGGCCTTCCCGGTAGGCGCGGTGGATTGTCGCGGTCGGCGTGACGCTGATGGTCCCGCACAAACGGTATTGGCCGGCCTTTTTGCCAACATGCACCTCGGCGGCGGCTTGCTGCGCCTGAGCGACCTCCGCCGCCGGCGTGTTGATCACCGTCTGTAAAGCGTCGATGCGCGCCTGCTTGTCCAGGCCCACCTGGTCGCGTGCGATTTCCAGCAAGCGCCAAAGCGCTTGCTTACCCGGTTCGATCTCGCCGTAGTGATACAGAGTGATGAGCATGTTGAGCATGAACGGGCGCGTGGCGCCGCCGTAGCTGATGGTGTCCACGAGAGAGGTGCCGAGAAACGCGCTGCGTAACAAGGCACGGCGGTCCGCCTCACTTTCCATGAGCGGCGAAAGCAATGCGATGATTTCGTTCAGGGTTGCATAGTTCGGCTCTGCCATCGAGCTAACCTTTCAGGTAGCGCAGACTTGCTGCAAGGCCGGCATCCCGGGGTGATGATGGGCCTGCGCAGAGACGTGAACTTCGAGATTCGCTTGGCGGTGCGGATTGTGGGTGAAGAATGGTTGTGCTACAATATCGTCAAACTGTGACCATTTTTCTTCAACACCCCCGAACTGCCGCCAAGCCTCTTTGGGGGTGTTTGCTTTTCTCTACCCGGTATTGTAGGGCGGGGGGCAAGACATTGCAAGTGATATCGTCGCCGCCGTTTAGACGAGCGTAACACGATCAGATAATACGCAAACAAAGCGCTTTTCGCGCGCCGGAATGACGTTAGCTTTCGTGCAAGGACGCTACCCCGTCGTGCTTCGTCTCAACCCCCACAGACACGCTCTTTATGATCCACACACGATGCCGGACATAACAATTTTATAACAGCCCATCCGAGACCGGGCTTGCCGGGTTGCGAGTTGGCGGGCTTATCTCTACAATATTGGCATTCCAAAGTGGGAAAAGAAACACCCCCTGGTGCTTGGCGGCGCGGGGGTGGTCGTGAGGTAGAAGCTTGCGCTTCTGTGCCAGATTGTAGCTTACTCATCTCATTGATGCAATTCCCGCGCCGCCGAACCGGGTCACGGACTGCGAGGTATGATGTTGGCCGGCAACTTGGAGTCGCTTGCGCGGCGCGCGCTGAACCGCCATATTGACCTCCCTGCTTACTTCACGTTCCCTGTCTTAGTTGAGGAGGCCACCGCAGAGGACAATCTCTGTTTTCTGCGCGTGCGCACCCGGCAGGGACGGCTCGAGGAAGTCTTCGTCGAAGCAGCGGAACTCGAGGTGGCGCTCGCACGAGTGACCGATGAGGGACCTCGCACGGCATCTCCCGGCGACTTCGCGCTTTTCATCGAAGCCGCGCGTATCCGCCTGGCATATACCTTTGACCCGCACTTCGCCGTCAGTCTCAGCGGCATCGAGCCGCTGCCTCACCAGCTGGAAGCCGTCTACCAACGCCTGTTGCCCCAAACGCAGCTGCGCTTCTTGTTGGCCGATGACCCCGGCGCCGGCAAGACCATCATGACCGGGCTGCTCGTCAAAGAACTGAAAATGCGCGGCGCCATCGAGCGGGTGCTGGTGCTCTGCCCGGCGCCGCTGACCATCCAGTGGCAAGACGAGATGCGCGCCAGGTTCGATGAAGTGTTCGAGGTGATCCGCTCCGAGTTTGCGAAAGATCAACTTGCCGGCAACATCTGGGACCGTTTTCCGCAGTGCATCGCGTCGATTGACTTTGCCAAGCAAGCCGACGTCTGGCCGGGCATCCTGCGCGCCCACTGGGATTTGGTCGTGATCGACGAAGCGCACAAATGCGCGGCGCGCACCTACGGGCGTGAGGTCAAGAAAACCCAGCGCTACCAGCTTGCCGAGCGTCTCAGCGCCCAGATCGAACGGCTGCTCCTGCTCACCGCCACACCGCACCAGGGCGACCCCGACCAATTCGCGCACTTTCTCCGTTTGCTCGACGCCGACCAGTTCGTCGATCCGCACCGGGTCGATCACTACAACGCTCTCAACCGTGACCTGCTCCGCCTGGATGACAGCCCATGGTTTCTGCGCCGCATCAAAGAGGGACTGCGTGACTTCGAAGGGCGCAAGCTGTTCACCGAGCGCCACCCCATAACCGTGCCGTTTGAGCTTTCGGCGCAGGAATTGCACCTCTACAACCAGGTCACCGATTACATCAACGCCTTCCTGCCGCGCCAGCAGAGCGGGCGCCGGCGCATGAGTGTGGCCCTGGCGCGGACCGTGCTCCAGCGCCGCCTGGCGAGCAGCATCCGCGCCATCCACCGCTCGCTAGAACGCCGCCATGAGCGCTTCAGCAAGACGCTCGATGAACTGCGCGGGCTGACGCCGGCCGAACAGCGCCAGCGGCTCCAGGCGATGCAGTTGCTCGCCATTGACGAAGAGCAAGAGTTCGACGACCAGGACGAGGCAGCGCTCGACGAAGCGGCGGCGCAAGTCACCGCCGCCGAGCGCATCGACGACCTGCGCCGCGAGGTGCGCCGGCTGGCACAGCTCATCCACCTGGCGAAAGAGATCGAGGCGCAGGGCACAGAGACCAAGCTGAGCGCGCTGCACCGCTGCCTGGACCGCGCCGAGTTCGCCGAACTGCGCGACGGGCGCGGCAAGCTGTTGATCTTCACCGAGCACAAAGACACGCTCGATTACCTGCGCGAGCAATTGGAGCCGGATTACATCTGCTGTGAGATTCACGGCGGGATGAATGCACAGCAGCGCAAAGATGCCCAAGATGCCTTTTACCGCGACGCGCAAGTCTGCATCGCAACTGAGGCCGCCGGCGAAGGCATCAACCTGCAATTCTGCCACTTGATGATTAACTACGACATCCCGTGGAACCCCAACCGGCTGGAGCAGCGCATGGGGCGCATCCACCGCATCGGGCAGAAGTACGACGTGTACGTTTTCAACTTCGTGGCGGTCAACACGATTGAAGGCAAGATTCTCACCCGCCTGCTCGACAAACTCGACGAGATGCGCACGGCGCTGGGCGGGCGCGTCTTCGATGTCATCAACCTGGTGCTCAAACTCAACGAGGTGAACCTGGAGGAGATGCTGCGCGAGGCGGTCTACAACCCGGCGCGGATCGAGGAGTACGAGGATCAGATCGAGCGCGTCAGCCCGAACAAACTCAAGGAGTTGGAAGAAGCGACCGGCATCGCAATGGCGACGGGCCACGTCGATTTCGGCCCGATCCAGGCGCAAGACTTCCGCTCTGAGGAGCGGCGGCTGATGCCGGAATACGTCGAGGACTTCTTCGAGCAGGCGGCGGGGTACACCGGCCTGCGGCTCCAGCGGCGCGCCGACGAACTCTGGCGGGTAGAGCACGTGCCTGAACGTTTCCGCTCGACTGTGCTCCAGGCGGTGAAGCGCTTCGGCGTGCCGAAGGACTCGTATCGCAAGCTCACGTTCAACAAGAGGCACTTGCAACAAACCCAGCATCTCGACGCCGAACTACTCTCGCCCGGCCACCCGCTGTTTGCCGCCGTCGCCGAAGTGTTGGATGCGAAGCTCGCCGGTGTGCCGCAGTCGGTCACGGCGTTCATCGACCCGGCGACGCCCGCGCCCTACAGCCTGCACTTCTTCGAGGTGCAGGCGCTCGGCGAGACGCCGGGGACGCCCGGTGCGCCGGCGCGCCAACCGGTGCAGCACGCGGAATTGACCGTCGTGCTTGAGGACGACGCCGGCGAGTTGGAGCCTGCGCCGCCCGATATCTTGCACGACCTGACGCCGGTCGAAGCGCTGCCCGGCGACCTGGTTGGGCCGGACCTGGACGCGCAGCGCCGGCTGGAGCGCTGGGTGCGTGTCAACGTGCAGCGCCCGGCGATGCAGGCGCAGCGCGCCGAACGCGAGCGCGAGATTACCATCCGGCGCGATTACCTGGAAAAGGCGTTCGATGCGTCGATCCGCGCGCAGAAAAACCGCTGGGCGGTATTGGCGGCGCGCGTCGCGGAGGGCGACGAGTCATTCCGGCTGGCGCGCGACGAAGCGATGAAGCGCGTCGATGAACTCGACGCGCGGCGCGCGGACAAGCTCGCGGAGTTGGCGCACCTGCGCGTGCTGCGGCCCGGTCCGGTGCGCTACCTGGGCACGGTCCGGGCGATCCCGCCGCAGCCGACCCGCCTCGCGGCGCTGATGCGGCGCGACGACGAAGTGGAAGCGGCGGCGATGGCCGTCGCCATGCAGTACGAGCGGGAGCGCGGTTGGGAGCCGACCGACGTCAGCAAGGCGCGCGACGGCAGCGGCTTCGACATCCGCAGCGTGGGGCCGCCCGATGCGTATGGCCGCCGCCCGGTGCGCCGCATCGAGGTGAAGGGGCGCGCGCAGCACGGCGAGCCGGTGATGCTCAGCCGCAACGAGTGGGTGCAGGCCGGACGGCATGGCGACGCCTACTGGCTGTACGTGGTGTGGGGCTGCAAGACCGGCGAACCGCGCTTACAGCGCATCCAGAACCCGGCGCGCAAGCTGGCCGGCCGGGTCGAGGAGATCGTCGAAGTGAAGGGCTACCTGGCGCCGGCCGACGCGATTACACGGACCAGAGACCCTGAGTAGTCAAGGAGAGTAAAACAGTGGATGTTGACAAGGTAGAGTTTTTAACGCGCATGACCGGCTACAACATCGAGGCGGCGGAAGTAAGTCGCCGGTTTTCCCCTCACCCCCTAGCCCCCTCTCCCACAAGGGGAGAGGGGGAATCAGAGCCGCGGTACGGCGCTTCTGGCTCCCTTTCCCCCCTTGTGGGGCTGCGCAGCGCGAGAATGTATTTGCCAATGCCAGGCGGTACGGCGCTTCTGGCTCCCTTTCCCCCCTTGTGGGGGAAAGGGATGGGGATAGGGGGGAGGCGTTACCGCAGGTGTATTTACGCCGACGTGCACTAGAGGCCGAGTATACTCGTGAACTGTGTGAGAGCGAACTCGGCCAGGTTAGGGAGGTGAGCGAATGGCTCAAGAAAATAGTGATATCCTAAAGATTGTGTCGCGTTTTGTGGAGATGCTTCAGAAATCCGGCCTTGAATTGAAGGCAGCCTACCTCTACGGATCATACGTCAGCGGCGCTGCCCGTCCCGACAGCGACATCGATGTAGCGCTGATCTCGGACGCCTTCACCGGCGACCGGTTGGCAGACCACCGGCGCATTGCCGGCGCCCTGTTCGAGTCTGATGCGCGCATTGAAGTGGTGCGCTTCCGACCGGAGACGTTTTGCGACGAGCACCCGCTCGCCTGGGAGATCAAGCGCACGGGGGTTAGCCTGTTATGACCGAAGATCGCCGCCTCATCGAGGACTACCTCCCGATCCGTGAGATTAGCGCCGAGGCATCGCGCGAGAAGTCGATCCGCAAGGGACACATCAGCACGCTGCATCTGTGGTGGGCGCGCCGGCCGCTCGTGGCGAGCCGCGCAGCGGTGTTCGGCGCGCTGACGCCAGCGCCCGAAACCGACGCAGAACGTAAGAAACTTGCCCACGAAGTTATCGAACTCTGCCAGTGGAAAGCGCCGCCCGAAGCCATCGAGCGGGCGCGCCAACGCATCCTGGAGGCCAACGGCGGCGAACCGCCTAAGGTGCTCGACATGTTCGCCGGGGGTGGCGCGATCCCGCTGGAGGCGCTGCGCCTGGGCTGCGAAGCCT
>JAFGMM010000394.1 GCA_016927535.1 Anaerolineae bacterium | reverse complement strand
GACGCGGACGGCGATGGGGTCTGCGGCGACGTGGATGGCTGCCCGTTCGACCCGAACAACGACGTGGACGGCGACGGGATCTGCGGCGACGTGGATGCCTGCCCGCTCGACCCGGACAACGATGCGGACGGCGACGGGATCTGCGGCGACGTGGATGCCTGCCCCGCCCTGGGCGACGCCGGCTACGGTCTTGACGTGACCGGCTGCCCGAACCCGGCTCCTGAGTCGTAACTCTAGGTTTGACTGGTTGTGAGACCGACTAGTTGAGTGAAAGGGCGGTGCAGTGCAACTGTGCCGCCCTTTCCGATATCTATCCTGCGGCTCCCCGGCTATCCGAGATGCCGCAGTCGTGGTTTATGCGAGCGCCGCCGAAGGCTTGGTAGACGCCGGCGCTTACCGCAGCCGGGTGAAGCTCGCGCCTTTGCGTTGTCCTTAAGTCGGTTGCCGGGTGTGGCGATCTCTATTACAGTGGTATGTGATGCAAGAGTTAAGGGGGCTGCGATCAGCCCCCTTAAAAGTTATTGGAGTTCGGTTTAGCGGCGACTGCCGCCGACCAGGCGAAGCATGAAAAGAAACAGGTTGATGAAGTCGAGGTAGAGAATCAAGGCGCCAATGATGGAGAGCCGGCGGACGGCGACCGACGATTCGGTCATGCTCGCCATGCTGACCTGGCCGGCCATCTGTTTGATCTTTTGGGTATCCCAGGCGGTGAGGCCGGTGAAGATGACGACGCCGGCGATGGAGATCGCCCAATACAGGCCGTCGCTTTGCAAGAAGATGTTAAGAATCGAGACCAGGATCAGGCCGATTAGCCCCATAAACAGGATAGCGCCGAGCTTGCTGAGGTCGATTTTGGTCGTATAGCCGACGATGCTCATCGCGGCGAACATGCTCGCCGTGGCGACCAGGGCGTAAGTGATGTCGGCGGCGGTATAGGCGATGAAGATGAGCGATAGGGTGAAGCCCATCGTTGCCGAATACACGGCAAACAATGTCCCGGCAGTGGTGGGCGACATCTTGTTGATGCGGGCGCTGATCCCGATGACGATCCCAAGTTGGATCAGGAACGCAACGAGCAGAACGACCGGGTTGGCGACGATGGTCCAAAGGTCGGTCTGCGCGACGACGAACGCGATGAACGCTGTGATGAGCAGTCCACCGGTCATCCACAGGTACACCTGGCGCATCACATCGCTGACATTAACCCCAACGCCTATTACTTGACTATCGGAGCGATAGTTCATATCCATATGCACGTTTCCCCTTGTCTACTTGAATGCCAAACGACATTTTACACTTATTCTACCATAGATAACACCGAAGGCGCGCGGTAGGGTGCGGGGAGCCGGCTTTCTAACCCGTTTCTAATTCGCGCGCCGGCTACTTGACCGCCGTCATCATCGGGTCCAGGCCAACCGGCGCTGCCATCTGCACGACGATTTCGACCGACGGGCGCAGAACAGTGTCCACGCCGGCCTGGTCTTGAGGGCGTTCACCGGCGGGCAGCCGGTCGAACAGGCGTTCCGCGAAGTCGGCGCCGCTGTGGGTCGGCAGGACTGCGCTAAAGTTGATTTCGTGTAGCCATTCAACTAAGGTCGCGCCGGAAGGATGGGTAAGCGTGCACACCCGCGCATCTGTGATCGCGGCGCGCAGCGCTTCCAGGTCGCGCACGGTGATCTTGTCAAAAGTGAGGAAGTCGGCGCCGTCTGCAAAGATTTTCGTCAATTCGGCGCCCGATATTTTAAAAGTGAGGCCGTACTGCTCGGCGCGCTCGCCTGCGATATCGCGGTCGTAGAGGATGAGACGGCACGCGGCGGCGTCGATTTCCCAGAGCCAGAGATCGCGCTCCTGCCCGTTGCGGTAGCGGCTGAGCGCCTCGTAGGAGATGCGCAGCCGCCCGCCGGGCTTCAACACGCGGTAGAATTCGCGCAAGGCGGCTTTGGGATCGGGCGTTTGTTCGACCGAAGACGCCGCCATCACGCCGTCGAAACTTGCCTCCTCGAAGGGCAGGGGAGCGCCGGCCGCCACCTGCAAGAAGTGCGCGTTTGTGATGCCCAGACGCCGGGCGTTCGCGGTGCAAACCTCGACGCGGCGCGCCGACCCGTCTACGCCGATGACCGTATCGGCGTAGGGCGCGACGATGAGCGAGGGCCACCCGTCGCCGGGACCAAAGTCGAGCAGGCGACCGCCGCCGGTCGATGCCAGGAAATCGAACGCCGCCCCACGCTCCCGCCAGTGCCAGGATTTGTTCGCGTCGAAGGGTTGGTAAATAATCGGTAGGGAATAGCCCGACTGGGAGGCCATAACGTCGTAGATGAATTCGCCGGATAGGGTGGGCTTGGGGGTGAGTTCCTGTCTAATCCACCGGAATACATCCATAAAATTTCCTATATTTGTACGGCGTTTTCGGCGTCGAGTACGAAGATCGTCGCGCAGTGGACCTGGCTTTCCGGGCGCTGGTCACAGCAGGTTGAGCGGATGACCGCCATCGCGCCTTCGACTTGATCGTCTTCTACGCCGCATACCAGGGTTGTGTTGCCGCGCCGCAGAAAGCCGCCTGTGCTGCTGACGCGCGTGACGTGATAGTCACCCGCAATGAGCGCATCGGAGATGGCGTCTACCACGTCATCGCGTACAATCGCCAGGATAATTTTCATGGTTTCTGTGTGTTCCTCGCCTAGATTTGTTCAAAGTGCTCTACGTTCAAGACAAACACGGTCGCGCCGCCGACCTCGACTTCGATATAGCCGTGCCGCTCGATGCCGGCGCTGTCGATGCCGGCCAACGGCACCACTTTAGAACGGATGCGGCGGTGACAGTGCTTGCGCAAGATGCCCAGAATAGCATCTACCTGCGCGTCGTCCACGCCGATGAACAGGGTCGTGTTGCGCTCGTGCAGGAAGCCGCCCACGCTCGACAGGCGCGTGACGACATAGCAGGCATTGGTCAACGCTTTCACCGTGATATCGGCGTCTCGGTTTTGAACGATGGCAATAATCAGTTTCATCAAATTTTCGTTGTGAGCTAAGTTAAGAAATAGCCAAATTCGCCCGGCGTTTCAAACTCACCGGCGATGCGCCGGCCCGACAGTTCGATGAACGCGCGCAAGGCTTTGTCTTCGCGCGCCCGGATGTGCTCATAGCGGGTGAGCGCTTCGATATTGCCGGTGATTAAGATGCGTTGCGCCGGGACTTCTGCCAGGCACTTAAGTATATCACGATTCTGCCGTGCGACGACCGGGATCAGCTTCAACAGCAGCGCCAAGTCGTAATCAGCCGGCGAAAGCGCCGCTTCGTCCCACCTGAATCGGGCTAAATCTGCCTGGATCGCTGCGAATTCTGTCGATTTCAGGTGCGGCGCGAACACCTCCAGCGTGCGAATCACGGCGTGGTCGCCGTCGATGGCGGTGTAGAGCCGCGTGCTCGCCGCATCATAAGGATACGCGAGCGGCTGCAAGCCGCAGCCTACGTCGATGACGCGCGTGATGGGTTTACCGGCCAGTTCAAACAGCGCTTCGTAGAAGGCTTCTGAGTCGCGCTCGGCGGTGGATGTGTGCGTTTTGAGTAGCTTTTCGCCGGTTTCTCGGATCGCTTCGTCCGGTTCGCCCGCCGCGATCTGCGCGGCGAGCCGCGCCGCCAGGTCGATATCTCCGGGCGGCTCGCGCCTGTATTGGCGAAGCTGGTAGTAGATTTGTTTGCGTGCGGCTTTGATCGCGTTCTTGTACGCGCGCAGGCGAGTCACATCTTCGGCGGGGTGGCGCGCATGGATCGCCTCGATCAAGCCGGGCTGTGCCCGGAAAGCGTCGAGCAGGGCGGCGCGGGCAGCCTCCGGCCCGGTCTTGTAGCGCTTGCAGATCGCCTGTATTTCTTGCGATAAGAGGTCATCCGGCATCAAATGGTCGTCATTTACGTGCATTTTATACGCAAAAACCTTCATTCTACCCGCCAGGTAGCTCCACAATATAGCGTGGTCGCCGGCTTGGGGTAGGGGCGGGTTTCAAACCCGCCCATATGCATCAACTTAAGCGCTTTTTTCCCCCTCTCCCCCGACCCCTCTCCCTCAAGGGGCG
>JAFGMM010000393.1 GCA_016927535.1 Anaerolineae bacterium | reverse complement strand
TGGGCAACGATTAGCCGCCGCCTTCAGGCGGCGGAACTACGAAAAACGTATCCCGATTCCTCAAACCACAAAATCCGGTAGAACGAGGAAATTCGGGCACTGCGAGGAGGTCTCGCATGAGCCGGCGCGTGAAGCCAATCGAGCCGGCCCCGATCATCGCAATTTTGAGTGGCATGGTGTTTTCTCCTGCATGGCTGACAAATAGAAAGCGCCTCAATCATACCCTATTGAAGCACTTTCCCATTCTTGTCATTAGTCTGAGTCAGGGTAGTTTTTGTCACCACTTTACATCGGGCGATATGTGAAAACCCATATCGCCGCCATAACGGACTTGCGCTTGCCGTTCACCGGCTACATGCCAATTCAGATATGTCGGCGGGTTAAGGAAATACTGGTATGCGAGCGCCATCTGCCGCGCTGCTTCATGGAAGGGAACACGTCCTGTTCCTGTACCCAAACCCGGACAAGCTATGATTTCAATCTTCTGCGCTTCTTGCTGATTATGCCGGCGGACTGCCAAAAGCATCGCCCACATCGCCAGATATACATTGTCGGTGTGAGCAATTTCCATTGGCACGCGCATCGTTGGCGTATGCGCTAGATATGGATGCTTGGGATGCTTTGTTTCTACAATGATCGAGGTTCCGACCGGCTGCTCGCCCAGGTATTGACTGAGGATGTGTCGCTGAACGCGCGTTTGTAACTCATGACCAAAGAAGCGCGTGATCGCGGCATCTACGCCCCCATCCATAATTCCAAAACTATTTGCCGGACTCACCATGCAGTCGAATTTGGGTAAGCGTTCGAAACGATCTTGTACAATCTCTACATTGGGTGCCCCGTCAAATCGCTCACGAAAGGCATCGCACAATGAAACGTTCGGATCTACTAAGATGAGTCTTAATTCAGAAGTCTCATTCACGGATTTCATCTCTTGCTAACTTCGCTCTCTATAACCGCCGTGCGATGCACGGACGGGTAGGATACGCCCAGGAGTACCGGGTCTCTAGGAATTCGCGTGATTCCTGGGCAAGCCGCTGGTTCATCCCTGCGGATCATCTCGTCGGTAGGAGTGTCCCACCGGAACGTTCAAGATATGGTGTTGAGCTTTTGTCTGCCCTGCGAATTCCTAAAGACCTAATACGCCACCCGGTGCGCACTCGCCGCACCCTACGGCGTTTCTACGGTCGGCAAAGCGTCACAGCCGCCGCCCCAGTCTATCACGTCCTGGCGCACCCACGTCCCATCGATCAGGCGATACCAGGTGTAGCCATCCGCTCCTTTCGCCTGGCCGTCGGCCTCCACGGTGCCGTTGAGCTTGCCTTTCGAGTCGTAATTGGTGCCCGGTCCGGCGCGCAGGTTGACGTTGTTGCCCGTGATGTTACAGGCCGGCGCGCCCTCGGTCCACACCTCATAAGCCCACAGGTTCTCGCCCTCGCATTTGCCAAGCCCGAACAGCGTGACGCCGTAATAGCCCGACCGGTCAACCACCGGGAAGTCTTTTATGGCTAACTTCCCATCGATGTAGACCGTCGCTTTGTCCCCGATTGTGATAACCAGGACATGATGCGGCTCGTCGATGTTCACGTCGGTGAGCAGCACCCGGCTGGATGGATCGGCGCCGGGGTTGTCGATGACAAACAGGCGCTTTTGATTGTCAACGCCGACGCCTGCCCACTGGGTAATGCTCCGGTTCTCCGAGACGACACGGTGCAGAAGGACGCAGGCCTCAAAATCACCGGTGCCGCGCGGCGTAAAGGCTAGCTCGCCGGCGACGACGACATCAGGCGCCGGTTTCTTGCTGGCAAGCGGCATGTTGGTCGCGCTGCCGGTGGCGCTCACGAAAGCGTAATCCTCGGTGAAGATCAGCGCGCCGTCAGACGGGATGACGCCCTTGCTTTTAAGTTCGGCAATCGCTTCCTCGTAGGTCCCGTTGTAGTGTTCCAGGGTCTCGGGCGGCCCGCTCGGCGCGACGCTGAGGCTGTAAACCTTCACGTCGTCAACGTAAACCTCGGCGCCCGGCCACGCAATCAGCCGCGAATATCCCCCAGCATAAGTATCGTCCTGCGCCGAGAGCAGCACTTGGTCATCGACAAACACGGTCAACTGCGGGCCGACGACCATGAAGCCGAGAGTGACCCACTTGGACATCGGAAACTCGAAGTCTTGGGTATCGAGCGTGTTATATTGGTCGCATTCGTCCCCGGCCCAGGCCACCAGGTTCACCGTTTTCTTATCCGGCAAGATGCCCATCCGGTAGGTGCAAAGGCCCATCTGCTCGTCCGTCTCGCGCACCTGCGCGGAGAATTGACCCGACACGACAAACACTCTGAACACCAGCATATAATCGCTCCAGGACTCACCTGAGGCTATGGTCAGCATTCCCACCTGGTCCGACTCTTCGAACCGCACGACCCGGTTGCCGGGATCATAATTGTCATCAAGTGCGAGCGCCAACGTCTCTTTTTCGGAGATAATCTCCACGCCCGACGAAGCGGTTAAGCCGGACGGCAGCGCCCCGCTGTCGAAGTCTGTTTCGAGCAGGATCAGTATTTCGTCTTGCGCCTGCGCGGTCAGGGGACTCAGCAGCGCTGCTAGCAGCGCTAAAAAGACAAGGATGGTGTTCAACGGTTTTTTCATTATTAAATCTCCTTGCGTGCGTCTGTAAAAAGTTTATTACACTATAGCGTAAGAGCAAAATGCTAAAAACACAAGACGCAAGATTTTAAGGTTTGTGAGAGCATCCTCTCTTGGGCGTCCCGCCGGTGGTAGGGTGATTCGCAGGAGCGCGCCGCCGGCTCGCCCAGATATCTTGCGAATTTCCAGAGAACGTAAGTCGGAGACACTTGACGACCGTTACGCTACCGGTTAAGATAATTTATAGACAACCGGGAGGAGAAAAACGTGGGGCAGGAGGCTGGCGCCACATTCAAGTTTACCCATGCTGAGAAGCGGCAACTCCTTGAGATTGCACGGGCAGCCCTGACTGCTGCTGTCAATCACCAGGCTCCTCCAACCCTTTCGCTTGACACCCTACCGCCGGCGCTGCGACAGCCGGCGGCTTGTTTCGTCACGCTGCACATCGACGGCGCTCTAAGAGGCTGCACCGGCAGCCTGACGGCGCAGCGACCGCTCGTATACGAGGTCAGCCGCGCCGCCATACAGACCGCCATGCACGACCCGCGCTTCTCGCCGGTCACCCCCGAGGAAGTGCCGCTGCTTGACATTGAAATTTCGGTGCTCACTCCTCCTGAACCCTTACCCTACGACTCTCCCGAAGACTTGTGCAACAAGCTACGACCGGGCATCGATGGGGTTACCCTACGCCAGGGCAACCACCGGGCGACGTTTTTGCCCCAGGTATGGCAAAGAATCCCCGAACCGGCGCACTTTCTGAGCTTTCTCTCACGCAAAATGGGGCTTTCTGCCAATGCCTGGCGCAACGGTAAGATGCAGGTCGAAATCTACCAGACCCTCGCCTGGAGCGAGGCCGAATTCGCCAGAGCTTGACTTTTCGGGAGGGCGCGGCGACTGGGGGGGAGCTACGCCCTCAACTTCCTCCCCCCGGCGTGGGCCAACTGCGCCGGGGGGAGAGAAATAAACGCTAATGCGAGTCGGACACAAGCTCCGGCGCCCGTACAAATCCCAGATCGGTGAGATAGTCGATAATCCGCTGCGCGTTGCCCTGCGGCGTCGCGTGTACGGTGTCGAGCGTGATCTCCGGGTCGTGCGGCGGCTCGTAGGGATCATCGACGCCGGTAAAGTCTTTGATCGCGCCGGCGCGCGCTTTGGCGTACAGCCCCTTGGGATCGCGCGCCTCGCAGACCTCCAGCGGCGTATCGACGTATACCTCGACGAAAGAATCGCTGCCGACCATATTGCGCACGTCGCGCCGGGTGGCGCGGTACGGGCTGATCGCTGCGCAGATGACCACGCCGCCGTGACGCACCAGCTCCGCCGCGACGAAGCCGATGCGCCGGATGTTGGTATCGCGGTCTTCCTTGCTGAATCCCAGGCCCTTCGACAGATGCGTGCGCACTACGTCGCCGTCGAGCACGGTAACCTGCCGCCCGTGCTCCATCAGCATCACCGTGAGCACGTCGGCGGTCGTCGATTTGCCCGCGCCGCTCAGCCCGGTGAACCAGATGCACGCGCCCTGTTTGTGGCGCGGCGGGTAGCTTTCGCCCAGGATTCGGGCGACCTCCGGTCGCGTGAACCACGCCGGCAGCGCTTTGCCCTTGTTGAGGTAGTGGTCGCGCACCTGCGTCCCGGAGAGTGAAGCGGTCGGGGTTTCGGGCGGCACCTTCGAGACCTCCTCGTAGCGGTCTTCCTCCGGGAGGTACACCATCATGCGGAAGGGAAGCGCCTTTACTCCCAGTTCGTCTTCGTGCCGGGCGACCAACTCCTGCGCGTCGTAAGGCCCGTAAAACGGCTTGCCCCGTGAATCCTCGCCGGGGCCGGCGTGGTCGCGCCCGACGACGAGGTGATTCGCGCCGTAGTTGCGGCGGATCAGCGCGTGCCAGAGCGCCTCGCGCGGGCCACCCATGCGCATCGCCAGCGGCAGCAGCGCCAGCGCCACCCGGTCGTGTTCGTAATAGTTTTCGACCAGCGCCTTATAGGTACGCACGCGCGTGTAGTGGTCTACGTCGCCGGGTTTGGTCATCCCGACCACCGGGTGCAGCAGCAGCACGCCATCCACCGACGCGGCGGCGCGTTTGGTGAGTTCTTCGTGTACGCGGTGCAAGGGATTGCGTGTCTGGAACGCGACCACGTTGCGGCGCCCGAACGCCTCCAGCCGGGCGCGCACCTGCGCCGGCGTGAGGCGCAGCGCCTGAAAGTCGTAATGAACCGGCAGGTTCAACACGCGCAGCCGCCCGGAGATGTTGTGCTTGCCCCAGCCGTGCATCTCTGCGACCAGGGGGTGCCGCACATCCTGCGTGCCGAGGACTTGCCGGGCAACTTCGTCGTGGTCCCACTCGTAGATTTCTTCGACCGTCATCACCGCCAGCAGTTCGTTTTTGCGGGTTCGCAGCGCGATATCCCGGTCGAGCCGGATGCCGTTATCGGCGAGATCTACCGGGAGCGTGATCGGAATGGGGAAGAGATGCCCGCCGGCGAGCCGCATCTCGTCCAATACGCGCCGGTGATCCTCCCGGCCCATGAAGCGGTCGAGCGGCGAAAAGCCGCCCACTGCCAGCAGTTCCAGGTCGCACAGCGCGCGCTCGCTCAGCCGGAGCGTGGGCAGGTTGGCTGCGTAAGCTTTCAGTTCCTCCATCTCCTCGGAAGAAACCGTCAGATTAACCAACTTGCCGCCATACGGCGGGATGAGCGCTGTCTTATTATCGTTCATATTCATTTGTTTAACCTCATCGTAAAAAGTGCAAAACAAAAAACACCGGCTTGAGATAAGCCGGCGGATAATGATAACGGTATCTCGGATGGGCCGCAAGAAACGCGCGCAGCGTCGCGGTAAGTTATCCGAATTCGTCGAGGCGCGCGCTGGGCAGCACAAACGTAAACGTGCTGCCGCGCCCGTATTCGCTTTCTGCCCAGATCGCGCCGCCGTGCCGCTGCACCACCGTGCGCGCCAGCGTCAGCCCCAGCCCATTGCCGGGCACGCCGCGCACCGACTCGTCGCTTGAGCGGTACATCCGGGTGAAGATCAGGTCAAGCTCGTCGGCTTTGATGCCGGGGCCGGGGTCGGCGACGGTGCAGATAACCTCCGGCCCTTGCTGGTATGCATGCACCGCTACCGTCACTTCCGGCGGCGCATAGATGATGGCGTTGTGCAGCAAGTTGTAAACTACCTGCTGCAAGCGCTCCGAGTCGCCCATCACAACCGGCATCGGCTCCTGGGTCGAGATGGCGATGGTGATGGCCTTCTCGCGCGCCAGGTTGCTCAGTTCGCCCACGGCGCGGTGGATGAGGATACCCAGGCGGCATGGCTCGTGGCGCAGCGGCATACCGGCCTCGATCCAGGCGAGATCGACCAGCGGCAGGATCACGTCGTCGAGATGGTTAGCCGTCTCGCGCACCCGCTTGAGAAACCGCTCCTGCTGCTCGTTCATGTCGCCCATTTTAGCCACCAGGTCGGCAAAGCCGGATATCGCCCCGATGGTGTTTTTTAGATCGTGCGCGATGGCATCGACCAGCGCTTCGCGCCGCGAGTCCAGGTCCTCCTTCTCGGTGATATCCTGGACGACTGCGATGCGCCCGCCGTCCGGCAAATCCATCCCGATGCCGACCGCGAGCCGGCGTTTGGGCAGCATGATCTGGCGCTCCTGCTCGCCTTTCTTGGTCAGCAAATCGACCAGGCCGTGCCGCTTGGCAAAGGCCGCCGCCGGCTTCTGCCCTAGGCACTCTCGCAGCGCGACCGACAGCACCCCTGCCAGCGCCGGGTTCATCTGCGTAATCAGGCCATCCGGCCCGGTGATGACGACGCCGTTATTGATGCTGTTGAAAAGAACCTCAAAAGCTATGCTCAAGCTGGTTTCGTCGGCCATGCCCTACACCGCACCCGATTCGCGTGCCTCTGCTTCGATTTGCGCGGCGTCTTCGACTGCCATCGCGCCGCGCGCTTCTGTATCTTCTACGGCCTGCCATGTCTCGCCGGTCAACCTGACGACGGCGCCGGACGGGAAAGTAATCTGAGTCCCGGCCTCCGAGCGCGCGGCTGTGACGCCGCGATGCTGCACGGTCGCCGGCCAGGGCAGCACATAGCGCCCGCCCGCCCATACTTTGGTGGGCGACACAATGCGCACACCGATGAGGCGCATCAGCCAGTGCAGCGGCGTCACGCCCCAGATGTAATCGACCGAGCCGATGCCCTCCAGAATGTCCGAGTTGTACGCCTCGCGGAAAGCCTGCTCGTGTTTGAGGGTGTGAAGCTGCGCGGTCATAATGCGCGTGAACAGCGCCGCCGACTCCTCGTAGTAGCCGTAGTCCAGCAGCGCTTCGCCCAGCATCGTGTTCCACATCATCCAGACGCCGCCGCTGCCCTCGCGGTTGGCCGGGTTATACGCGGGGTCGTCGGCGGCGCAGTTGGGCATCCCATAGGGCCGCCCGAAGCGCGCCGGGTTGGTGATGTTCTGCTCGACGAGCGCTTGCGCGCGGCTGCGGCCCGGCAAGCGCGCCCACAGCGGCAGCAGCACGGTTTGATCGATGCGGCGCGTATCGACCGTGCGCACTTCCACGTCATAGACGCGGCTCAGCCCCACCACGCGCACCGAGTCGATACACTTATAAACCCGTTCGCTGGTGGCGGTGCCCAGGCCGCGATACCAGTAAAACGCCGAGGGCGGCAGTTCCTCGCCGATTTCGTCGCCCTTTTCATCTGCGCCGGCGATGAACGCCCGGACTTCCTTCGGTACGAGATCGACGCCGCCGGTCACCCGGATGAGCACGCGGTTCGGCGACTCCAGTTCGGCGAACGCCTCCAGGGTCTCGCCGCCCTTCATCGCGCCGACGGCGGCGCCGGGCAGGATTTGATGGGTGTCGCGGTCCCGGTAGTGGTAGCACCCCGCGCCGTCGCCCCACATGTCGCTGAGCATCTCGGCCAGGTCGATCATCCGCGCGTCGAGTGCCGCGCGCGCGTCCACATTGCCCAGCAGCACCGCCATCGCGCGCAGACTCGCCGCCTCCCGGTAGAGATACGCGCCCAGGTCCGGGCATTCGTACTTGGTGATATCGGCACCCTGGCCCCAGCGCTGCCAGCGCACGAAGGTCGGGCAGTCGTCGAAAGCCGATTGCAGCGTATCGCGCCACTCCGGGAAGCCGTCGCCGTCTGCGTCCATATCGGCGGCAAACCAGCGCTGGTAAAACGCCAGCAGGCCGGGGAACACCTCCGCGATGAAGTCACGGTCTTCGTCGTATTCGTAGATCAGCCAGGCGGTCGCTGCCAGCAGCGGGATCGACAGCTTGCCCTCGCGCTGGCCGCCCAGCCCCGGCTTCCAATCGGTCCAGCCGTCGGCCTCCTGCACCGCCAGCCAGTTGTGGATCACGCCCTTCGCCAGTTCGGGCGCGGCCGGCGCGACCGCCGGCAGGTTGACGTAGGCTTCGGTGGCGACCTGGCCGTTCCACTGCCAGCCGTGACCGGCCCCGGTAGAGTCGGCGCTGTAGCCCTGCGCGGGGATGCGGGTAAAGATAAACGAGGGGTGTGGGAGGTTGCCGGTCGGCCCGACGTAGCAGCTCAGTGCGACCTTGTACGCGAAGGCAATCGCCGCATCCCAGTCGGGATCGCCGGTGCGGACGTCCGGGATGTTCCCGGCGAGCGCTTCAATCGCGCCGAAAGCTTCGTCCCAGTCGGTGTCGAACAGCCGGCGGTTCAGCGCCTCGACCGCATCCGGCAGGTTATCCGTGCCGGCGTGCACCCAGTGCACACTCACTTGCCCGCCGGCCGGCGCCGTAATCGTGCGGCGCACTGCTGCCCCTTCCGATTCGGTCGCGCCTTCGAGCGCGATCACCGGGCTGAGATTGCCCACCGCGTCTACCTGCAAGACCGGCCCGCCCTCCAACGCCAGCGGGTGAACTTTCAGCGCTTTACCCGGCGCGCCGGTCGCCGTCGCCGCCGCGCCCGACGCGGACAACTCAACCTGGAAGGTGACCGGCGCGCCGCTGGTGTTCTCGAAGGTCCAGCGGCAGCCGGCCGTGTGCGAATCCATCACCCAGAACTCGGCGGTCAGCGTCAGGTTGAGAACCAGCGCAGCGGTCACACGCAGGTAATTCGGCGCGAAGGCGCGCAGGACCGGGCGCTTGGCGTAGCCCTGCGCCGAAGCGATCCGGCGCGCGCCGATGATCCACGCCGGGGTAATGCGCAGGTGCGCACAGCGCCCACCGTAAGCGGTCTGCAGGGCAAGGGCGGGTGCGTCCATGACCAACTCCCAAATCTGGTCGTCGGCATAGTCGGTGCCGCCCATGCGCGCATCCGCCGCCAGGCGCAGCGCCAGCGGGTCGCCCGGTCGCAAGTTCCAGTCACGCATCGGATCACCTCGCTTTGCAGAGCGCCGCGCTGCGCTTTACTCGAACGACCAGGTTGAAGTACGCTCGTAGAAGTGCACGGTTTCGTTGCCCAGCGTGGTCAGGGTATGGATGCCCGGCCCCGGCACATACTTACCGCCGTCATCGACATAGCCGCCGTAATCGTAGCGATAGGCCGTGGTGTAGCCGTATTCGATGTCCTTCGCCCAGCCCAACAACTCCTGGACTTCGGGGTTCTCGCGCCAGACCTTGCCGAAGCCGCGAATCGGCTGGCGGAGGTTCGACGGCGGCGTCAGGAGCGGGTCGTCTTCCGGCTCGCCCTCAGCAAACGTATCGGCGTACTTGAGCCAGCGCCCGCTGCCGCTTCCATCATCGACGACGACCCACATCTCGTCGGTCGGTTCGACCCAGAAGATGCGCCCGTGTTCGAAGACCTGTTCGGCGACGTAGATTTGCGCCGTGATCGGCGTGGGAAAAGCGCTTGGCAGGGACGTAGGCCCCGGCTCGGTCGGGACCGACGTCGATGTGGGCGGGGGCGGCGCGGTGAACGTTGGAGTCGGTTCTTGTGGCGTGTTGGTAACCGGTTCGGGCGTCGCCGTCACGACGACGATCACATCGCGCTGGACGATGCAGCCGCTCATGGGGAGAATCATAAGCAATGATAGAATCAGGACAAAGTGTTCAATGGTTATTCGTTTCACGTTGCCTCCAAGTAGCTTACGCAAGGGGAATTGTATCAATCCCCCCGCCAAGCGCAAGGAATAAGCGTCTGGCGATAGCATATCATCCTGCAAGCGTAGGCATAGCGTGCATATCGGATATAAGAACTCGTATATTATAACAGCAGCCGTTTACTGGATTCAGGAGCAGATGTCATGAACCGACGTCGTATACCTCTAATGATTTTTGCCTTGTCTCTGTCGATTATGCTTCCCGGTGTCTTGAGTGTAGCATGTCGCCCGCTAAATGCGCCAGTTGCAGCCGGCGCCCTGCTGCCGCAAACGATCCCCGAAGCCGGATCGTCGAGCGCACCGCCGACCATCACGCTGATCCCGTCGCTCATCCCGACCATGACCGGCCGGCCGACCGCCGTCCCGCCGGCCGCTCAAAACCATTTTACCGTGCTGCTGATGGGCATCGACGCGCGCCCCAGCCGCCCGAACCTGATGACCGATACCATCATGATTTTCGATATCAACCTGGAAGACAGCACCGGCGCAGTCTTGAGCATCCCGCGCGATGTGTGGTTCTACACCGAGACGCACACCCGGTACACCACCCGGCTGGAGGGCGAGCCGATGCTCCAGGTAAACCGCTTCTACGCGCTCGCCGAGCTTGCCGGGCGCGGCGCGGGCGGCGATGCGATCAAGGATGCGATCCGGCGCAACATGGGTCTGGAGATCGACGCCTACGCGGTGATCGACTTCCAGGTCTTTGTGCGGCTCATCAATGCCATCGGCGGCGTCGATCTCGTGCTGTCCAGGCCGATTTCAGACCCAACCTTCCCCGACATGAACGACGGCTACGATCCCCTGGAGCTGCCCGCCGGGCCGATCCACATGGACGGCGACCTCGCGCTCCGTTACGCGCGCACGCGCCATCCCGATTCGGATGTTGGGCGCATTCTGCGGCAGCAGCATCTTCTACAGGCCGTGATCGAAAAGCTCGCACAGCCGAGCGCGTGGGCCAGGCTCATCGAGCAATTTCCCCAACTGTGGCTGGAATTGCGCAGCCGGGTCGATACCGACCTGACTCTGGAACAGCTCTCGCAGCTTGCCGGGTGGGTGCGTGATCTGTCCCTGGATGACATCCGGTTCGCCGCGCTCGACGAACCCGGCGCGCAAATCGAACGCCGGACTCTCGACGACGGAAGCACCGCCTGGGTCATCCTCCCGGACGGCGCGACCGCGCTGGTGCGCGAAGTCTTGCGTCTGGAGACCCTACCTTAGTCCCCCTCCCCCAGGTGCGGTATTTGGCGACTTAGTGTATAAACAAGAAACGTATCAATCGGGTTGCAAAATACCGGGAAAATGCTAAGATGAGCGTGAAAACGTGCAAAGGGAATATCGCACGGCGGCGGGGGAATTGAAGTGATTATTTGTCCAGAATGTGGTCATGAGAACCCGGCAGGGTCATTGATCTGTTCCAAGTGCAGCACCCAACTCACCGACGAGGTAGGCGACTCGCTGGGCACCAGGGAGCTTGACGATCAGGGCGATTCGATAGGGAAGCCTCATTGGGGTACGGCGCGCTTTAACCCGACGAGCGTCCTGGTGATCCACATCCGCGACAGCGGCGAGCCGCTGGTGGTGAGACCGGGCGACGAGTTGGTTATGGGGCGCTACGACCCGGTCAGCCGCACCGTCCCGGACCTTGACCTCAGCCCTTACAATGCGATGGAAAAGGGCGTCTCGCGGCTGCACGCATCGATCCGGCGGCAGGACGACTCGCTGAGCGTGGTTGACCTGGGCAGCGCCAATTCGACTTACCTTAATGGGCAGCGTTTGATCCCGCACCAGCCGCGTGTCCTGCGCGACGGCGACGAACTTCGCCTGGGGCTGTTGGTGATGCACGTGTACTTCCGCCACGATACCTTGGAAGGCGCCGACGTTATCTGAGACCGGGATGGAAGTTGGTATGCGCGAGTTCGTATTTCACATCCAGGACAGCGACGAGCCGATTGTCGTCCCGCTGGAGGACGAACTGGTTTTAGGCCGGTACGACCCGGTCAGCCGCACCATCCCGGATATCGACCTCAGCCAATACCAGGCGGTCGGCAAAAAGGTCTCGCGCTTGCATGCCGTCATCCGCCGGCAGAACGACCGGCTGTACGTTATGGACCTGGGCAGTGTTCACGGCTCTTATCTCAACGACGAACGGCTCCGACCGCACCAGGCGCGCACCTTGAACGACGGCGACAAGCTGCAACTGGGTAACCTGGTTACGTACATCTACGTCCGGGAAAACGTGCTTCACGAGGATTGACCCGCTCCCACATCCGACACGTAAGTTAAGGAGTGCTGTGCACGTCGAGTATATTAGACGGGTGGCGTTCTTGCGGGATTCATCGACCGGCGGCGCAACTTATCGCCAGGCCCGGCATCTAACCCTATAGAAAGCAATCGTCTTGTACCGGACGTTCGTTAAGGGAGATAGTGTTAGAAATGCAGCACGAGAAAGTGGTTATCATCGGTTCCGGCCCGGCAGGGCTTACTGCCGCGCTCTACACGGCGCGCGCCAACCTGGACCCGCTCGTCATCACCGGCGAGCAAATCGGCGGGCAGGTTTCGATCACGCACGAAGTTGAAAACTACCCCGGCTTTCCCGAAGGCATCGGCGGGCCGGAGTTGGTCGAAAATATGCGCAAACAGGCCGAGCGTTTCGGCGCGCGCATCCTCTACGATGTGGTCACCGAGGTCAATCTTGCCGGCGGGCGCCCCTTCCGCGTGAAGACGTATGGCGGCGAATACGAAGCCGATGCCGTCATCCTCACGGTGGGCGCGACGCCGCGCAAGCTCGGCGTGCCCGGCGAGACAGAATTCACCGGGCGGGGCGTGAGCTACTGCGGCACCTGCGACGGGTTCTTCTTCCGGGGCAAGGATATCGTCGTGGTCGGCGGCGGCGACAGTGCGATGGAAGAGGGCACCTTCCTGACCAAGTTCGCCGACAAGGTGGAGGTCATCCACCGGCGCGATGAACTGCGCGCCGGCCACACTTTGCAGCAGCGGGCTTTCAATAACTCCAAGATGGGCTTCATCTGGGACACCGTAATCGAAGAAATCCGGGGCGACGACACCGTGAACGCCGTGCGGCTGCACAACCTCAAGACCGGCGACGTGTACGAACACCCCACCGAGGGCGTCTTTATCTTCATCGGTCACGATCCGAATAACGCGCTGTTCGAAGGACAGCTTGCGATGGACGAGAAAGGCTACCTGGTCGTCGATAAGCACATGATGACCAGCGTGCCCGGCGTATTCGCCGCCGGCGAGATCATGGACCCGATTTACCGGCAGGTTGCTTCGTCGGTCGGGCAGGGCACGCAGGCGGCCATGTCGTGCGAGCGCTGGCTGGCCGACCAGGAAGACGAAGCAACTACCGAAGCCGCCGCACCTGCGTAACCCGGCAAGCCGGGCGCTCTTAAGACGCGGCGCCTGCGTATAAACTCGACCCACGACTTAGGCCGTGGGTCGAGTTTCGATTTACCCCTTCAGCGCGTCGGCGACCAGTTTCGGCGCCTGCGCCAGCGCGCCGGGCAGCTTGTCGGGGTCGTGGCCGCCCGCCGTCGCCAGCGTGGGCCGCCCGCCGCCGCCTCCGCCGACCATCTGCGCTACCTGCTTGACGATATCGCCCGCTCTCACGCCGCGCTTTGCCAGGTCGTCGGTGACCGCCGCGACGATCTGCGGCTTGCCCTCGACCACCGTACCCAGCACCATCACGCCGGTTTTGTTCTTGTCGCGGAACCAGTCCGCCATCTGGCGCAGCGTGTCCATGTCCGCATCATCGACCTGCGCCGCCAGCACCGCCGCCCCGCCGATCTGCTGGGTCTTCGCAGCCATCAGCGCCGCAAACTCGCCGTGCGCCAATCGCTGGCGAAGCTGCGCCAGCAGGCGCTTATTGTTCTTGACCTCATCCTGCAAGCTTTGCAGGCGGCGCTGCACCTCGCCGGGCGCGACGCCGAGCAGGTCCGCCGCACTTTGCAGCAGCCGGAAGCGCCGGTTCATCAAGGCCAGCGCGCCGCGCCCGGTCACCGCCTCAATGCGGCGCACGCCGGCCGCCACGCTCTCCTCGTTCGTGATGATGAACGGGCCGATCAACGAGGTGCGCTCGACGTGAGTCCCGCCGCATAATTCGTAGCTGTAGCGGTCGCCGGGGTCGCCTACGGTGATGGTGCGCACCTGTTCGCCGTACTTCTCGCCAAACAGCGCCATAGCGCCCTCGGTGCGCGCCGTCTCTAGTTCTTTGACGATTGGCATCACCGGCATGTCGGCCAAAATCGCTTCATTGACTGCCATTTGAATCCGTTCTAATTCCCCGGCAGTGACCGGCCGGCCGTGGCTGAAGTCGAAGCGCAGACGGTCCGGCGCGACCAGCGAGCCGGCCTGCTGGACGTGTTTGCCCAACACGGCGCGAAGCTGACTGTGCAGCAGGTGGGTAGCAGTGTGGTTGCGCATGATGTCCCACCGGCGGCCGGCATCCACGGCGGCGCGCACCTTATCGCCGGCGCGCGGCGTGCCCTCTACCACTTCGCCGACGTGGACGACCAGCCCGCCGACCGGTCGCCGCATTTCTTCCACATCGATTCCCCACTGCGCGCCGCCGGTCCCGCAGAGTGTGCCGGCGTCGCTCACCTGGCCGCCGGCCTCGACGTAGAAATGGGTCTCCGGCAGCACCACCTCGACCCGTTCGCCGGTGATCACCGAGTCCACGCGCTGCCCGTCGCGCACCAGCGCCAGCACCGTGCTCTCGAATGCGAGCGGGCCATAAGGATCGTGGCGCACCCCTTCGTCGCTCAACAGACCTTGCGCCTTCAAGTCGTCCAGCAATTCGTTATAGAAGCCGGCCTGATCGATCTCGCCCATCGCTTTACCGGCGCCGCTGGCGACCGCGTGCGCCTCCGTCGCCTGCCGGAAGCCGGCCTGATCGACGCTCAAGCTGCGCTCGGCGGCCACGTCCTGCGTCAGTTCCAGCGGCAGGCCCAGCGTCGAATACAGGAAGAACGCCTGCTCGCCGGCGAGCGTGGTCTGGCCCTCGGCTTCGAGTTGGTCCAGCATCCCGCCGAGTTCGGCGAGGCCCCGGTCAAGCGTGCGACCAAAGCGCTCTTCTTCCTGCGTGATCGCGGCGCGGACGGCGTCGCGTTTCTCGACCAGTTCGGTGTAGTGCGCGCCCATGTGCTCGATCACGGCGTCGGCGACCTCGGCCATGAACGGCGCGGTAAAGCCCAGCTTGCGGCCAAAGCGCGCCGCGCGCCGCAGCACCATGCGCGTAACGTAATTGCGCCCGGTGTTGCCCGGCGTCACGCCGTCGGCGATGAGGAAGGCCGCCGCGCGCGTGTGGTCGGCGATGACACGGTAAGGCACGTAATTAGCCTTGCGCTCCGCGTCGGTCTGGCCGGCCAGCGCTTGCGTGCGCTCGATGATGGGCATAAAGATATCGGTGTCGTAGTTGCTCGCGGCGCCTTGCAGCAGCGTCACCAGCCGCTCGAAGCCCATGCCGGTATCGACGCCGGGGCGAGGCAGCAGGGTACGCTTGCCGGTCTCGTCCTGGTTGAACTGCATAAAGACCAGGTTCCATAGCTCGATCCAGCGGTCCGAGTCCTCGTCAAATTCGGCGGGGCCTTCTTCGGGACGCAGATCATAGTGAATCTCAGAGTTCGGGCCGCACGGCCCCACGTCCGCCATCTGCCAGAAGTTGCTCTTATCGCCCAGGCGCGCGATTCTGCCGGGGTCCGCGCCGACCTCGCTGATCCACAGATCATACGCCTCGTCGTCGCTGTAGTGTACGGTGTAATAAAAGCGGTCGGGGTCGAGACCGTAGACCTGGGTGAGGCAGTCATAGGCGAAGCGAATCGCGTTGCGCTTGAAGTAGTCGCCGAAGCTGAAGTTGCCCAGCATCTCGAAAAAAGTGTGGTGGCGCGGCGACGGCCCGACCTCCTCAAGGTCGTTGTGCTTGCCGCTGACGCGCATACACTTTTGGGCGGTGGCGGCGCGCTTGTAGTCGCGCTTCTCCAGGCCCAGGAAGACATCCTTGAACTGGACCATACCGGCGTTGGTGAAGAGCAGAGTCGGGTCGTTGCCCGGCACAAGCGAGGAGGAGGCGACGACTTTGTGTCCCATCTCGGCGAAGAAGTCAAGAAACGCCTGCCGAATCTCGGCGCTGGTCATCTTTTTCATCGTACAAGCATCCTGAAAATTGAAATAATTGAAATAGATAGAAATCGTATGGCGGTCGTCGGCTTGGTAGGGACGGGTTTTAAACCCGCCCCATATGCATCAACTTAAGCGCCTGCTCCCCCTCACCCCCGTCCCCTCTCCCTCAAGGGGCGAGGGGAGTCAGATGCG
>JAFGMM010000392.1 GCA_016927535.1 Anaerolineae bacterium | reverse complement strand
TACCGGCGTGGACGTGGTGACCCCCGGCAGCCTGGCCGACTATGCCGCCGGCCTGGACGCCAAGGGCATCCCGCACGAATGGTCGGTTGAGGGCTGGGAAACTCCCGAAGGCGCCTTTGAGTTCGTGGCGCCCTAACCTCTGCCTTTGTTCAAATAGACATGGGAGGGCGCGGACGCCTGCGCCCTCCCTTACATACCGATCCTTGGCGCACCCTATCAGGAGGCTCGACGTGGCGACGATAGCCCAACAACCCGTACTTCAGGTCAACAATGTCTCGAAAGCGTTCCCCGGCGTGCAGGCGCTCGATAAAGTGAGCTTCCGCATCTCCCCTGGTGAGGTGGTCGCGCTGGTGGGTGAGAACGGCGCAGGCAAATCAACCTTGATGAAGATTCTCTCCGGCGCTTATCGCATGGATACGGGAGAGATCGAGATCGAGGGTGCCCGCGTCGTCCCCGAAAACCCGCGCCATGCGCAAGACCTGGGGATTGCGATTATCTACCAAGAGTTCAACCTGACGCCTAACCAGACCGTCGCCACAAATATCTTTCTCGCCCGCGAGCCGGAGCGCGCCGGCTTTCTGGGCCGGCTGGGGTTGGTCGATTACGGCCGGATGCGCGAAGCGACGGCCAAACTGCTCGACCGCGTGGGTGCGCGCTTCTCGCCCGACGCGCTGGTCCTGCATCTCTCGGTCGCCGAGCGGCAGATGGTGGAAATCGCCAAAGCCCTGGCCGTCGATGCGCAGATCATTATCATGGACGAGCCGACCTCGGCGCTGGGCCGGGAGGAAGTGGAGGTTCTGTTCGATATCGTGCGCAACCTCAAAGCGCAGGGTATCGCGGTGATCTTTATCACGCACCGTCTGGAAGAGGTCTTCGTTATCGCCGACCGCGTGGTCGTACTGCGCGACGGCAAGTACGTCGGCGAGATGCCCATCACTGACGCCGACCGCGACAAAATCATCAGCCTGATGGTTGGTCGCCCGATCGATCAGGTATTCCAAAGGGAGATGATCCCCGAAAGCGACGCCGACATTGTTCTTGAGGTGCGCGGCCTGACGCGCAAAGGCATCATCGAAGACATCAGCTTCGACCTCAAGCGCGGCGAGATTCTGGGCGTCGCGGGGCTGGTCGGTTCCGGGCGTACCGAGATGGCGCGCGCGATTTTCGGCGCTGACCCCATAGACGCCGGCGAGATCCGCATCGCGGGCCAGCCCGTGCAGATCACCTCGCCGCTGGAGGCCGTGGTCGCCGGGCTAGCGCTGGTGCCGGAGAATCGCCAGACCGAGGGCTTGATCCTGATGCACAGCGTCGAGATGAACGTGATCTTCCCTAACCTGGACGACCTCTCGAACGGTGAGTTTGTGCGGCAGCAGTACGCGCGCGGTGTGGTACAGCAGGCGGTAGACCAACTGAGCATCCGCACGCCTAGCCTCCAGCAGAAGACACGCTATCTCTCCGGCGGCAACCAGCAAAAGACCGTGCTGGCGAAGTGGCTCACCTCTGATCCCAAAGTGCTCATCATGGACGAGCCGACGCGCGGCATCGACGTGGGCGCCAAGGCCGAGGTCTACGTGCTGATGGACCGGCTGGCGAAGGCCGGCATCGGGATCATCATGATCTCGTCCGAGCTTCCCGAAATCTTGCAGATGAGCGACCGCATCCTGGTGATGCACGAGGGGCGGGCCGTCGCCGTCTTGGACAAAGCCGAGGCCGACCAGGAAGTCATCATGTCCTACGCCAGCGGACAGGAGCAGCAGTAAAACAAGCCTGTCACGGCTCCACCGGCTCGACAAACGCCAGTTCTATCCACTCCGACCATATACCCGGCGCGCCGTCGTTGTCTACCAGCCGCTCGCCGTCCCACACGCCCGCGCGGCAGCGATAAAACCCCGGCTCCCACACCGGCGCCGGGAAGACGCCCTGCTGCATCCCCGGCAGCGGCAGATCGGACCGCGCGCCGGGCAGATAGTTATCCCAGCGCCCGTCAACCCGGTCGGGCGTGTAGCCGGTGTCACGCGAGAACGCCAGGGCGTCGAAGTAAATTGCCCAGGGTTTCTCGCCCTCGTAGGGCCGCGTGACTGCCAGGTAGGTCGCACCGGCGGGCCGGTCGAAGGTCCCCACCAACTCCCAATGCCAGGTATTGAGCGGCGGGTCAACGCTGAAGCCCAGCGCCTCGGCGTGGTCGCCGACCAGCAGATAGAGCGGGTAGTCGTCGGCGCGGAGGCGGTAGGTGCGCGCCCAGACCTGGTAGCGCCCCGGCTCGTCAATTTCGAACATGGTCGAAGCGAGCGGGAATTCTGCGCCCGGCTCGTCGCTGATGACGCCGCGCCCGCTCGCGCCGGCTACTGCGTCGGCGCGGAACGTGTAATACTGCAAGTCGGTGAAATCCTCGGCCTCGACGAACTGAATCGCGTCGCTCTGGCGCTGGCATTGCAACGCCGCTTGCAGCGGCGCGCCCGCGCTCACCGACCAGCGGAAGTACGGCGGCGCGCCGGGATCGTAAACGTCTTGAGATGGCGTGAGCGTTAGAGTCGCCCGCGCGCCGTAACAGGGCGCTTGCGCCTGCGCGGCGGCGTCGAACAACATCAGACGGCTGTACTTGCGCCCCCATGTCACGTCGGCGCGGTAGCACCGGCGCACCGTGCCCAGGATATGCTCGCGCGGGGCCATATCGAGCACATTGCTGTCTACGAGCACGCCAATCGAATCGTATTCGCTGTCTCCAAAGAGCCGGGTCATCACGGGCAGCAGGTCCGCGTAGGCGACCAGGCGATAATAGCGCTCTTGTGTGCCGTTGGCGTAGTGCTGGCGCAGGTAGAAGTTGTACCACGGCTTCGACCCCTCCACGAGGTCGCTGCTGAGCGGGAGGTACGGCACCAGGATTAGCCGGCCCTCGCGGGCGTAGTGCAGCAAAAAGTCGGACATCTCGCGTGTCGTGACGCGCGTCGCGTCGTCGTGGCGCAGTTGGTTGAAGTAGATGTACAGGTTGTAGGCCGGGTAAACGACCAGCCCCGCGAGCAGCGCAGCCAGCAGCGCCCGACGTCCCAGCCGGTTCGACCATTCCCACAGCGCGCGCAGCGCCCAATATAGACCAATCGCCGCCAGCAGGTACAGCGCCGGCAGGCTCGGATAGAGCACGCGCGGGTAGGCGATGTGCAGCACGACTGGCACCGGGAAGATCACCAGGCCGGCCCAGATCAGCGGCAGCCGCGCCTCGCGCCGCTGCCACAGCAGCAGGCATCCCACCGCGCCCAGCGCCACGAACGGGATCAGCGCGCCGTTGATGAGCGGCCCCTGGCGCGTGTGCAGGAAGTCGGCATCGACCTGCTCGGCGAAGACGCGCAAGATGCGCCCGACTCCGCGCAGCAAAGTCTCGACCGGCGCGCCGGTCCAGCCGACATCCTCCAGTTTGTAGTCGCCGCCGCGCCCGCCGATGTAGTAATACGCACGCCCGAAGAACACGAACAGCGCCAGGCCAAAGGCCGCCCAGCGCGCCGCCCAGTCCGGCACGTCGCGCGGGTCGCGTGTCTGCCACAGATCGAGCGCGGTGTCGATGAGCAGCAGCGCGCCGCCCACGCCGAGCATGGGCAGGTAAGTATCGTAAGTGAGGATGCCGAACCCGAACGCGCCGCCGGCCAGTGCAAACAGCTGCCACCGCCGGTACTTGAGCGCCAGCATCAGCAGCGCCGGCGCCGTGACCACCCACAGCTTGTTATGCCCCTCCACCAGCGCCGAACGGCTCGCGCTGAGGTCGAGCATCGACACACTCACGAAGCCGGTCGCCAGCAGCGCGATGGGGATGTTATAGAAAGCGCGCACGAACCCGTAGAAGACGAACGTGGCGATTACGCTGTACACCGCGACCGCGATCCGCGCCGAAAGCAGACTCGGCCCCAGGAGGCGGTGAAAGGGCGCTTGCATGTAGAAGCTGCCCGGCACCCCGCCGAAGTGCCAATCGCTGGAGAGTACCTGCATTTGATCGACCATTACGCCGGCCACCTCGACGGTCCACTTGGCCTCGTCGCCTTCGACGCCGTAGGGGATGCGCTGGAGTTCGTAGAAGCGCGCCAGCACGGTTGCCAGGAACAGCCCGACCAGCGCGGCAGTCTCCCACCGGCGCGCCACCGCGACCGGCGCGATTCGCCCGGCAAGCTGCGCGCGCCGGCCCCACGCCCACGCGCCGAACGTCGCCGCCGCCAGCAGGTAAAAGATCACGGCGGGTGTGTACTGCGCGTTAATGGCGAACGCCTGCCCACTCGCCGCCATGCCCAGCGCGAAGAGCGGCGCAACCTTGCCGGCGGCGCGGCGACCCTCTTTCCGGTAGAGCCACACACTCGCCGCACCGCCGAGCGCTGCCGTGAGGAGCAGCGCCGCGCCGGGCAGCGCCGGCGTGATGCTCCGAAGCTGCGCATAGACCGGGGAAAGAAAGCTGAGCGGCGGCGGGTCGAGGGGGAACAGCATAGCAGTGCCGGGCGCGTGGAGATTGTACGGCGTCACGGCGACGAGAATCGCCCAGATCGCGGCGACGGTGATGAGCAGCGCGGCGACAAGGCGGCGGTCGGTGAGTGGTGGTTGCACGGCGTCTCCCTTGGTGGTTCGTGTAACGGGAACCATTATATAGTGATTATTGGATGGATGCCGAGTCTTAGAGAGTGCCGGGCTAAATCTCTAAACGTTGTTTCGTTCCGGCAAGTTTAAAATTTTGGTTTTCCCTTGATTTTGTACGAACAATAGGATATTCGTATATTGAGCTTTCGGGGAGGGAATGTTTGATGATTCGCCGCGACAGCAAAGTACCATTTTACCATCAATTGTACGAAATTCTGCGCCACAAGATCGTCCGTGGCGAGTGGCATCCCGGCGACATATTGCCGACCGAGAATGACTTGCTGGATACGTACCGGGTGAGCCGCAGCACGGTCCGGCAGGCGCTCGATGCGCTGGTGGGCGAAGGGCTGATTTACCGGCAGCGCGGGCGCGGGACCTTCGTCGCGCACCCGACCGTCGAACAGACCTTGATGCGCATCGTCAGCTTTACGGATGACATGTACCAGCGGGGCATGAAGCCCAGCACCGAAGTCCTGGTCTCCGAGCTTGTGCCTGCGCCAGAGGATATCGCCCGGCAGCTCGACGTCGAACCCGGCGAGGAGTTGACGTACCTGGAGCGGCTGCGGCTCGCCGACGACGAACCGATGAGCATCGAGGCGTCTTACCTGGTTCATCGCTACTGTCCGGGCATTTTGAACGATGATTACAGCAAAAAACCTCTCCGGCTTACGCTTGAGGAAAAATACAATATCCGCCTGGTGTATGCCAAGCAGACTATCCGCGCCGTGAATGCGTCGCGCCGGCTCGCCGGCAAACTGGGGATTCCGGTCAATGCGGCGCTGCTTGCGATTGAGCGGGTCTCCTACTCGAAGGAGAACATCCCGGTTGAGTTTATTCGCTTCTATCACCGGGGCGACCGTTACCTTTTGTACAACGAACTGCGCGACTGAACCGGCGCAGTGCATCGAAGGGGGCATGAAGATGCTCAAGTGCGGTTTCGAGATGTTGGATCGCGCGGGCCGCACCGAGATCCGCGAGTGCTTCAAGACCTGTGACGCGATCAAGATTGCGCAGCTTCAACGCAAGATGCTAGTACAGCGCGGCGGAAGTAAGCCGCCGGTTTTCCCCTCACCCCCTGGCCCCCTCTCCCACAAGGAGAGAGGGGGAATCAGAGCCGCTGTACGGCGCTTCTGGCTCCCTTTCCCCCCTTGTGGGGGAAAGGGGTGGGGATAGGGGGGAAGTGTTACTACAGGTATATTTACGCCGACGTGCACTAGGGAGTGCTTACTGAAATGATTGTCACATTAGGGGAACTGCTGGTCGATATGTTCCCGGCGGAGTTGGGCCGCCGGCTGGCCGAGGTGTCGGCCTTTCGCCCCAAGCCGGGCGGCGCGCCGGCTAACGTTGCGGTGGCGGCGCACCGGCTGGGCATGCCGTCGGCGTTTATCGGCAAGGTGGGCGACGATGCATTCGGCTATCACTTGATCGAAGTGCTGAAGCAGGAAGGCGTCGAGACGCGCGGCGTCCGCATCGACGATTATGCGCGTACTACGATGGCGGTTATCGCCATGCCGGACGAGAATACTGCCGAGTTCATCTTTTATCGCAACCCCGGCGCCGATACGCGCCTCCAAGCCGGCGAGCTAGACCGGGAACTGCTGCAACAGGCGCGGGCGTTTCACTTCGGCTCGCTCAGCCTGACCGACGAACCGGTGCGCAGCGCCACGCTGGAGGCGATCAAGATTGCGCGGGCGGGCGGCGCGCTGATTTCTTACGATGTCAACTACCGGCCCAGTCTGTGGCGCGAGCCAAAGGACGCGCTCGACCAAGCAATGGCGATGCTGCCTGAAGTGGACTTGTTGAAGATCAACGAGACCGAGTTGGCGCTGCTCGCCGGGAAAGATCGCGTCGAGCAGGACGCCGAATCGCTGGGCGCGGCGGCGAAGGTCTTGCTAGAGAAAGGGCCGGCGCTGTGCGTGGTCACGCTAGGGCCGAACGGGAGCTTCTTCCAGGTCGCCGAAGGCGGCGCGCACATCCCCCCTTTCCGGGTCAAAACGGTCGATGCGGTCGGCTGCGGCGATGCGTTCATCGCCGGGCTGCTGGGCCGGCTGGTCGCCGGCGATGATTGGCGTGCGCTGCTGACGGTTGCGCGCCTGGGCGAAGCGCTCCGCTACGCCAATGCGGTCGGCGCGCTGACCTCGCTTACCCAGGGCGTCATCCCGGCGCTGCCCACTGCCGCGCAGGTCGATGAGTTTTTGAAGAGCAATTAGCGGGTGGCTATTAGCGGTTAGCGGTCAGTGCTTGGCGGTTGGCGGCTGGCGATTGGCTCCGGGCTAAAAGCCAAAAGCTAACCGCTATTAGCTCATGCCGGGGCCGCGCCGTTCGCGGCGGGCAGCGTGAAGGTAAAGGCGGTCTGGCCTGGCCCGCTCTCTACCCAGATTTGCCCGCCGTGCAGCGCGACCAGTTGTTTGGTAATCGCCAGTCCTAGCCCGCTGCCGCCGCTGTCGCGCTCGCGCGCGTCTTCGGCGCGCCAGAAGCGCTCGAAGACGTGCCGGGCTTGTTCGGGCCGGAGACCCTGGCCGGTGTTGAGCACGGCGAACCGCACCATGTGGTCGTGCTGCGCCACGCGCAAGATGACGCGGCCCTCCGGGCCGCCGGGAGTGTGGCGCAGTGCGTTAGAGAGCAGGTTTCCTAAGACTTGTTGAATCCGGTCTACATCGACGTAGACGGCCGGCAGGCCGGACGCGATTTCCTGCGTCAGCGCGATTTCTGCGTCGATTGCCAGCGGCGCGAAGCGTTCGACGGCCTGGGCCACCAGGTCGTCCGGCGCGATCTCGACAAGCTCCAGCGGCAGGCTTCCCGCCTCCGCCTGAGTGAGCAGCCGCAGGTCTTCGATCAGGCGCGCCAGGTGAATCACCTGGTCGTAGGCGACCGCCAGGTGCTCTGTGTCTGCCGGGAATACGCCGTCCAGGATGGCTTCGATGTGCCCGCGCAGCACGCTGACCGGCGTGCGCAGTTCGTGCGCGATGTCCGCCGTCATGCGCTGCCGCAGCGCTTCGCTCTCGGCCAGGCTGCGCGACATCTGGTTGAATGCTTCGGCCAGTTCGCGCATCTCCGCCGTGCCCTTGACCTCGACCTGGCGGCCCAGCCGGTTGGCGGTCAGGCCACGCGCTGCGTGCGTCAGCGCGTAGAGCGGGCGGGTAAGCTGCCGGGATAGGATCGCGCTGGCGACGACCGCCATCAGCCCGGCGCCCAGCGCCGCGATGATGAGCCAGTTCGTCATATCGGCCAGGAATTGGGCTTCGGCAGCAGACCATTCGGGGTCCGACGGCGCGGTGTAGACGGCCCAACCGACTTGTCGGTCGTCTACTACGAGCGGGACTGCGCGTTCCCGGATGGCTTCGTTCAGGAAATTCCCGACGAGTTCCGGTTCGACTGATACGACGATCTGCCAGTTGGGGTCGGTAATCAGGATTTTTTTGCCGCGTTTGGGGTTGGCGTAACTGGGGAGCAGGGCTTCTACGCCGTCCTAGGAGCCGGTCTCGGCGTAGTAATCCTGGAGTTCGGCAAGCTTTTCATCGTCGATTTGCAGGCTTGAGCGGCTGACGAAGTTCCAAAAGCTGGCCTCGGTCGTGGCGTTCACGGTCAGCGCCAGGGTGATAACCGCTAACCCGGCGACGGTCAGGAACGCTACCAACAACCGGACCCACAGCCGGTTCCATGCCTTATTCATCAGCTCGCATCCTGTATCCCACACCGTAAACCGTTTCGATATATTGGGGATTGCGCGGGTCGTCCTCGATCTTGGCGCGCAGATTTTTGATGTGGACATCAATGGTCCGTTCGTAGGCAGCATAGGCTTCGCCCTGTGTCTGATCTAACAATTCCATACGTGTAAAAACCCGTCCGGGCCGGCCGATTAACACCTTCAGCAAGTCGAACTCGCTGGGCGTTACGTCGATGCGCCGGCCGTCTTTGGTGACCGTGTAGGTGGCAGTGTTCAGTTCCAGCCCGCCGACGCGCCAGGTGATCGGTTCGCTTGAGAGGTCGCCGTAAGCGCGGCGCAGAATCGCGCGGACCTTTGCGACCAGCACGCGCGGGCTGAAGGGCTTCGTGACGTACTCGTCGGCACCGATCTCCAGCCCGGTGATCTGGTCGGTCTCGTCGATGCGCGCGGTCAGGAATAAGATCGGCACGTCGCTTTCTTTACGGAGCAGGCGCGCGACCTGCCAACCGTCCATCTCCGGCATCATCACGTCGAGGAGCACCAGGTCGGGCTGCTCGTGGCGGGCGGCGAACAGGGCATCGCGCCCGTTTTTGACGGTCGTCACCTGGAACCCGGCATTTTCCAGGTAGGCGCGGACCGTGTTTAGGAGATGTTGTTCGTCGTCTGCGACCAATATTTTACGGTTCATTAGCGCTGCTCGTGTCGTTCGTTTCAATACAATGACAATACTACTTTATTATATACGCTTATCCCTGCTGCTGCGCACTTTTCCACAGCGGATATCCGTCGCCATCGCGCAGCGCCAGGGTTTCGTCGGTTTCGAGCTTGGTGATTCGGACGGGCAGGAACTGGTCATCTTCCCAAAACCCCAGCACGCTTATTTCGTCGCCCGGCGCAAAGAGGATGTCCTGCGCTTCCCAGAACGTGCGCGGCCCCAGTCTGAATTCTAATTCGCCCTCTTCGTCGGTATCGACCGACAGCCGGCTGCCTTTAAGCGCCGTAACCGCGCCGGTCAGCACAAGCCAGTCTTCCGGGAGCGCTTCATCTTCCTCTTCCGCCTCCCATCCGGCCTCGTCCGGAACCGCGCCGGTCCACAGCGCCGCGCCGTCCGGGGTGCGCAGGCGCAGAGTTTCGCCGTCCTCGGTGGTGAGGGTCACGGCGTGCACGCGCGCGCCGTCGAACAGGGTATCGACGGTCACGGCGTCGCCCAGGGCAAGCGATAGGTCCTGTGCCTGCCAGTAATCAGCCGGGCCTAAGACGATATAGACATTGCTGCCCTCGCCCAGCAGCAGCGTTATCCCGGTCTCGTCCAGGTCGATGATGGTCCCGCTGGTGGTCCACGGGTCGCCGTCTACGGTGTCCGGCGCGTCCGGGGCGGCGGCTGCCGGGGACTGCACGCCGCCGGCCAGAATCAGAAGGGTCAGCAGCACGATGATCGTTGTTCGCTCTAGCATCTCACGCCTCACTTGCCAGATAATGTCGTGAATATCATGCCGGAGAATTATTTAGAACTTATGAAGGCGATATGAAAAAGTTTAGAAGGCCGGGTACAGCCAATCGGGGTTGACGCCCGGATGGTAGAGCGGCACGCCGCGCGGCGCGGGCACATCCCGGCCCGTCTCCGATTCCGCCTCGAACTCGCCGGCGCGCCACACATCGATATCGGCGGGCGGGAGCGCCGGCGTCGTGGGTAGGGCGCGCGTGAGCGCCGCGCGCAGCCAGTCTTGCCCGGTGCGTCCGGGCAGGGCGGTGATCATGTCCACCAAGTCGAGCGTATCGGCTGCGCGTTCGGGCGCGAGCAGGGGCTTGGGCAGGAAATCCCACAGCGTACTGTACGCGGCATCCAGGGCCGGCGCGGCGGTATAGAACGTATCTTGCAGCCCGGCGAGCGCCGGACGCCAGCGCGCCGGGTTATACGCGACGACGCCTTGCAAGGGCAGCGCCGCCTGCGCCGCCAACTGTGCAAAGTAGGTCGCGGCATCGCCGGAGGTCGATTCGCCGCGCCCCGGCGCGTTTGCCAGCGGCAGGGCCAGCGCGCCGGTCGTGGGGTCGATTTGCACGCCCGGCAGGTTGTAGGCGGCCTTCAATTGGTCGGGAAACGCCAGCGAAGCGGTGAGGCTGCTTTGAAGCAAAGCCGGCGGCTCGCTCAGCCGTTCGAGGAATGGATCGGCGTCGGCGCCGGAGGGCCGGGGCCGGTAGCGCACCGCCACCGCCGGCGCGGTCAGCGGCTCGGCGGGTTGTGCAGCCTCCAGCGCCGCGCGCAGGACGTGCAGCCCGGTCATGAAAGCGGGTTCGGGCGCGCGCGCCGGGATGCCGTCCGGCTGCGCGAAGTAGGCGTAATGGTTGTAGGTAAGCGAAGTCGCGCGCTGCAAGTAGCGCCCAAGTTCGGGTGAATAGGCTCGCCCGTCTTCGAAGTAAAGATTGGTCTGCGGGTCCCAGATCATCCCGTCGAACATGGGTTGCAGCCGTGCCAGCGCCGACAAGTGCTGTGTCTCTAAAAGCAGGTCGCAGGGCGTGATATCCTCTGCCTTTGAGAATGGCGGTGTGGCTAGAGAGAGCAGTCGGCCCAGCGGGTCGAGCAGCCACAGGGGTTCGCGGTCGTGTGTGTCGAACGTGAACGATTCGCCGTCGTGCAGCGCCCAGCCGATGCCCGCCGCGCTGCCTTCGAATAGCATCGGGCCGCCGGGGAGCTGCGCGTAATAGACCGCTTCGCCGTTCTCGACCGCCAGGACGGGCGTGTCGCTCGTCCCCTGGTACACGTAGCGCTGCGCGTCGTCGATGCTTACCAGGCGATTGTAAGCGTCGTAGGCGTAGCGGCGCGAAGCTGTGCCCTGCACCTCGATGAGCCGGTTGGCGTTGTCGTACCGGTAAGTCGCGCAGGTGGTCGCCTCGCCGCTTGGCGATATCGCGCGGACCTCCTGCACGTTGCCGGCGGCGTCGTAGCCGTAAGCAAACGTGTAGGCAGCCGGGGCGTCTGCCTCCGGCGCGACGATATCGACGCGGCGGCTGACCAACCGGTCATGGGTATAGCTGTAAACGATGCGGCGCTGGACGCCGCCGGCGTAGGTGTGCGTCTCGTCCGTGAGGTTCCCTGCCCGGTCATAAGCATACACCGCCGAGTACAGCAGCGCGCCGCTCAGCGCGTCGTTGACCTGCATCGAGAGCGGCTGCCCGGCTTCGTTGTATGCGACCTGCGTATCGTAGCCGCCGGCCTCTTGCGCAAAAAGGCCCGGCTCGCCCTCCAGGATGCGGCGCACGATCTGCGGCGCAGGCTGCAAGTAAGTGGCGGTGAGCGATTGGCCGGCCGCCAGGTAATCGCTTCGAACGGCGCCGCCGGCCGGGTCGAGCGTCAGTTCGAGCATGAGTTCGCCGTCTTCGGCCAGACCCAGGAGCAGGGCGGTTTGTTCGCCGTGGCCGAGGTAATAATCGGCGCTGACGGTATGGTCGCCGGCGGTGACGGCGCTCAGAAAGCCGCGCGCGTCGAGCACAAAGCGCATCGAGTGACCATCGCCGGCGACCTCGTAGGACCAGCCGTCCGGGTCGTAGGCGTATTGGGTCGTGTATCCTGCCGCGTCTATCGCAGCGATGCGGTCCCGGTCGTACTCGAACGCCAGGCCGCCCGACCGGTCGCCGTTCGCCGCCGCCAGACGGATGGGGTCGCCGGCGGTGTATTGGTACGAGAAGGTGTAAGCGTCGGCGCCGGCGTCGAGGCGGCTCAGCAGCGATAACCCGCTTTCGGTGTAGCTGAGCGTAACCGGCGCGCCGCCCGCCGCCGACCACGCGGTCAACTGGCCGCCGCCCTCCGGCGCGTACTGGTAGGCGACGGCGGCGTCGGAGTACGCCCGCTCGACCAGACGGCCCAGCGCGTCGTAGGCGTAGGTCTCCAGCTCGCCGCCGGCCTGCCGGCAGGCCGTGTAATCGTCCGGCGCTTCGGCGCGCGTGCGGCACAGCCCGGTTACGCGGTCCAGGCTGTCGTAGGCCAGCAGCAGCTTCACGCCGGCCGGGCCGGTGATGCGGTACAGCCGGCCGGCGTCGTCGTAAGCGTAAGAATAAGTTTCGTCCCGGAAGCTGTGGTAGTAGACCAGGTTCCCCGCCGCGTCGTAGGCGAAGTCCTCGATGCCCTGCGCCGTGTCCTCGACCCGGACCGGCCGGCCCGATGCGTCGTAGGCGATGCGCGCAGTCGCCGTCACGCTTTCCGCACAGTCTGCGCCCGGATCAACGCAGGCGGTGCGGGCGATCTCGACCAGGCGACCCGCGCGGTCATACGTGTAGGTTATGCGGTGACCGGGCGCTTCCAGCGTCACGCGCGGCGGCGTGTCCATCTGGATGGAGTCGGGCAGGCTGGCGCCGGGGTCGAAGGTGTACAGGCGGTCCCCGGCGGCCTCGCCGATTTGCAGCTTTACGGTGGGGGCGCCGGCGTCATACGTGTAGTGATAGGTCCGAACACCGTCCGCGCGCAGCCGGTACAGCGCATCGAAGAAGAGCGCAGCGCTTTCGTCCGGCGCGGTAAAGCTCAGTTGGGGCAGCCCGTCCGCCCGCTCAATCGACCAGTTCAGCGCGCCGGCGGCGACTGTGGTCAGTTGGCCCAAGGGGTTGTAATCGAAATGCAAGCTCTGCCGGGCCGGGTTGGTTACTGTCTTCAGCCGGCCGCCCGGCGTCGCCTCGAAGCGCCAGCCCCACGCCTCCGCCAGGCTCGCCTCGGATACGGCGACGCCGTAGGTCGCCGGGTCGTATGCCAGGGTGAAGCGCTGCGCGGCGGCGCGCTCCCACGCCGTCAGGTTGCCGGCGGCGTCGTAGTCCAGCCGGTAGACGCGCGCCGCGCCGCCGGCCGTGTCTTGAATTTGCCACAGCCGGCCGGCCGTGTCGAAGCTGTAGACGGCGACGCTGCCGCGCGGGTCGGTATACGTAAGCCGGTTGGCCGCGTCGTCCCAGTCGTACCGGTGCACACCGGCGGGTGTGTGGATGTAAGTCAGGCGGGTAGGATCGTGTGGGTCGGTGTAGCCGTAGGTCGTGACGCTGCCCGGCGGCGTCGTGACGCTGCTCAGCCGGCCGTACAGATCGTAAGTGTACACGGTGACCGCGCCCGTGCTGCGATCTTGCGCCGTGACGAGCCGGCCGTAAACGCCGTCATACGTGTAGAGGGTGCCGCGCCCCAGGTCGTCCGTGACGCCGGTCAGCCGGTCGGCGGCGTTGTAGGTGAAGGTGAACGAGGCTTCCGGCTCGTCCGGCGCTGCAACGCGCCGCAGCCTCCCCAGCGTGTCATAGGTATAGAAATGCTCCGCGCCGGCTTCGTCGCGCCAGTAGATCAAATCACCGGCGGCGTCGTAGTGCAGTTCCCAGTGCAGCGGCGCGCCGTGCCCCGGCAGCGGGGCCGTCTCAACGCTCACCTCCCAGCGGCCCGGCGCCGGGTTTGCCCGGTAAGTGAACGCGCGCGCGCCGGCGTCGTCCTGGATCAGGGTCAGCCGGCCGTGCGCGTCGTAGTAACGCGCCTGGGCCACGTTTGCGATATCGGTGTCTTGATAGCTGCAATCGAAATCCGGCGGCGCCGGCGCGCGCGAATCCAGGACGCGGAGTCCGCCGTTAGGCAGGGTGCAGTAGACGGTGCGGGTAGCGGTTGCTTCGTCGTCGGCGCGCGTGACCACGACGGGACGCCGGAGAAAGTCGTATTCGATGCTCAGCACGGGCGCGGCGGCGCTGAAGGCGTCGTCGTACCGGACGGTTTGCGGGCTGCCGCCCGTGTATCCCGACCACTGTACGCTCAGCGCATCGCCAAAATCCATCGCCAGCAGGCCGGTCGTCGAGGTTGCGGTGTGTTGAAATTCCCACGCCGGCTCCTCGTCGCCGGCCACGCGGAGCACGCGGCGCAGTTGCCAGCGCAGGTCGAAGTAATAGTAAGTGGTCGCCGTGATCTCCCCATAGACGAGATCGTACTGCGCCACGCGCAAATTGACGTTCGGGCGCTGCCAGTAATACTCCCCGGCGGTGTTGGCCTGGTACTCGTATCGCGCGGCGCGGTGCGGCCCGTCGGAAGTCTCGCGCACGCGGCCCAGCGCGTCGTAAGTGATGCTGCTCGCCCGCCCGTAGGCGTCGGTGCGCGTGACGCGGTAGCCTTTGATGATGGCCTCATTCCCGGTCGGGATGCCGGGCAGTGCTTCGACCGGGGTATAGGTATAGAATGTGTGCAGCGCTTGAGACTCCGCGCCGGCTGCGCCGGCCAGCCAGCGCGTCTCGCCGGTCAGGCGGTCTTGCGCGTCGTAAGTATAGGTGGTTTTTCGCAAGAACTCGGCACAGTCCGGGGCGTGGCCCAGGCAGGTCTCGATCAAACGCCCGCGCCCGTCGAAGCGGGAGACCGTAACTGCGCCGACCGGATCGGTCACGCGGATCGTCTGATTGGGTTTTGTGTAGTCACAAGCCACACAAGCTGCCACCTCATATTCGACCTCGTAATCGCCCAACTCCGGGTCGGTCACGCCGATCAGCCGCCCTAATCCATCCCACCGGTACGTGACCGTGTACCAGGCGCTCTCCGACTCGTCGGATTCGCGGCGCTGCGCGACGGCGTCGGGCAGCCCCAGCGCGTTGAGCCGGTAATGCCAGGCTGCGCCGTCGTTCTCGCGCGTGTAGACCAGTTCGCCTTCGCGCCACTCGTAGCGATACCGCGCGCCGTGGCGGTCTTCCACGCTCGCCAGCCGCCCCGCCGCGTCGTAGTTCAGCAGCACGGTAGACAGGTCGTCGAACGCGAAGGTCTGCGCCGGTCCATCCTGGACGATATCGACGAAAGCGCCATACCCGCCGAGCGGGACGATGCTTTTCAGGTCACCCGTGGGCGTGTAGGCCAGGGCGATGTTATTGCGCAGGGCGAATTCTGCGCCGTCTTTCTGCGCGCCGATGTTGGTCAAGAGGCCGCCGTCGCTCCACTCGTACAGAGTCACGCCGATTTCGTCGAGAGGAGACGTGACCTGCACGAGCCGGAAGCTGCTCTGCCCGCTGCGCCAGGGCGCCTCCGCCGGGAGCGCTGCCGGCGCCGCCGTCCGGTAGGTATAGGTGCGCGCGCCGGCGTCGTCGGTCATCGTGACGGAGTAAACGGGCCGGCTGTTGGCGTCGGTGCTCCACGCGCCCGCATCCAGCGCGCGCCAGGGCGCGGCGTCGTCGCCCGGTGTGCGCGCGCCGGGATCGAGGATGTAGATCGACGCCACGCGGGGCGATTCGGCGGCGCCGTAGGTGTAGGACATCGTTGGCGAGATGGGCGCGCGCGGGTCGTCGTGCCATACCAGGCGGTTCTGGGCGTCGTAGTCGTAAGATGCCGTCCGTCCGTCCGGGTAGGCGACGGTCCTCAGCAGGCCGTTTTGGTATTCATAAGTGATCTCGAAACAATTGCGCGCGCGGTCGCAGGCCGCCGGGTCGCTCTCCTGTTCGTGCCGAGTCATATCGCGCAGCACACTGCGCACGACGTGGTAATCGGCGTCGAAGTAAAGTTCTAGTTGTCGCTGTGCAGCGACATCGGTGACGACGACCGGGCCGGGCGCGCGGATCGCCGTCTCCCACGGGTACGTGACCGTGATCCAACGCCGGTTTGGCGAGTCGGGATAGCCGTAGCCGCGCAGCCGGCCGGCCCGGTCGAACGTGTAGGTCAGGCCGCTGTCGGCCTGCTCCAGCGTCCACGGCGCGCGGATGTTTTCGCGGTAGAGCTTCCAGCGCGGCATGGCGAGCGCCTGCCAGACCTCCGGTGATGCGGCTGAGGTTGTGGCTTCGCTGCGGACGAAGGCATGCCGCGAACCGCTCGCCGTGGTGAAGATCACCAGGCCGCGCGGCGCCCAGGTGAGGTCCAGCGCTGCCGGGTAAGCGAGCGTGCTCAGGTCCACGACGCGGGCGTTCGCCGCCTCGTCGAAGCGCACCGGGTAATCGACCCGGTAGCCGGCGGTCCAGCCCAGACCGAAAGGCCCGTCTTTTTGGTGGTCGTAAGTGTTGTAGCTGCGGGTGAGCGCCAGGTCCAGCCGCCCGCCGCCGGCGCTGTGGTCGGTGACGGCGTACCACAGGTTGCCGTTTGCCGGGTTGGGGTAGCCGTTCGGCGGGCAGTTCGCCTCCGGCGTGATGGTGTTGAAGGGGTAGCACTCGCCGCCCAGGTTGTTGAGCGTGCGCGGCATGTAACCGGGCTGGTCCGGCATGGCCTGGGGGATGAAGTCGGGCGCCCCGTCCGGGGTGACCAACTCGATATACCCCTCGTCGGCCGGCAGCAGCAGCCGCTCGGCGCCCGGCGCGCCGGGCGTCCGCGTCGATGCATACTGGACGTGTACGACATCCTCCTGCGCCGAGAAATCGACGAAGCCGTCCGCCGGGCGCACGGTGAGGCGGGCTTTGCGCTCGTCGTCCATGAACTGGATTTGAAAGGCCGGCGCGCCGTCCGAAGCCGTGACCAGGGCGAGCGCCTCGATGTTGTACCAGTCGATGGTGATGCGCTGCGACCCTCCCAGTGTGATTGCAAGCGGAATCGTGTCCTCGTCGGGGCCAGGCGCGCCGTCCGGCTTCAGCGCGATATCGGTCGCTTCCAGGCGCAGCCGCCGGCCGCCGGGCAGCGCCAAAGCCTGCAATACGCCGCGCTCCAGCGCGACCTCTTCGCCGTTGGGGGCGATACTCGCCAGGTCGATCTGGAAGCGGTAAGACGCCGCTTCGCCGGCGGCGTTGGGCGCGAGCAGTTCGATGTCAAAGCTGCCGGCCGCGCCGCCGAAGCTCATCCGGCGTTCGTCCGCCCCCGGCGCGAGTTCGCCGACGAACCGTTGGCCGGTCTTAAGCTTGACGCCGGCGCAGGCGTCCAGTACCCAGACGCTCTCCACCGCTTCCCATTCGATGCTGATTTCGTCGCCGCCGTCTTTGAGAAGGTTCAGATTGTAATTCGCCGGGCCGGAGCCGTAATTGAAAGCGTGGTTGAAGCGCTCAAGGTAAAAGATGCGCGGTCTGCCCTCGCCGGCTGTGCCGGCGGCCGCGAAGCTCCCGCCGAGAAAGCTGATCTGCGACGCCCAATTTCCTATAAAGATGCCCTGAGCGGGCGTCTGCTGAAAAATGACATGCGCCATCGCCCGGTTGTACGTGCCGACCCTTTCGACCGCGCGCAGGTGAGTCAGCACCTCGACCGCGCCGCCGGGGAAAGCGATGCGTTCGATCCCGGCGGCAGAGTCGAACACCGCCGGGACGCGCGTGGACGAGGATTCGTCGGACAGTTCGCGCGCGTTCACGAAGTCGGTCGCGCCGGCGAAGTCGGCGCTGAGTTCGTAGCTCAAGTCGCGCCGGTCGGCGAGACGCCGGCGCTGCACGACGAGGGTATAAGCCGCCGGGTCGAGCGCGAAGCTATAGGGCGTATTCGCGCGGACCGGTTGGTAAGCCGCCTCGATATCGCTGCCCCGGAAGACGGCGAACTCAAGCGCGTCGTCCGGCGCGCGCGCGAAGACCAGTTCAAGCGTAGTCGCCTCGGCGAGGGTGAACGCCCAGAAGTCGGCCATTTTGCCGGCGGGCAGTTCGCCGGTCAGGGTCGGCTCCAATGTGCCGCCGCCGGATTCGGTCACGCCGGGCGTGAGGTAAGGGATGGCGTCGTTTGCCATCAGGTAGCGAACGTCGTCGCAGGGGGCGGTGTCTTCCTGCGCCTGCACCGGGGCGAGCGCGGTATAGGCGTACAAGTGTGCGCCGGACAGACAAAGCGTGAGGATCAGCTGCCAGGCCAGAACGCGCTTCAGCATAGGAATAGGACTCCTCCGGGTTTGCGTGGTCGTCATCCACCCATTTCGTCAAGTTTGCGCTCAATGGCGTTGAGCTGGTTTCGCAGGTCTCGGAAAAGGCGGTAGCCTATCTCGTTGCTGCACTGATAATAGATGCGGTACATAGCGCCGCCGGTATCTTCCACAAAGGGTTTCCAGATCGCAAGCGCTCCTTCGCCGTCGGCGCGCGCGGCGGCGAAGGTATACGCGGCCTCGAAGCGCGCGCAGTCGAAATTGTTGGCCGTACCGGCGCGACGGAAGAGAAGGAGCAGTTCTTGAGAAGAAGGCGTCGGCGGGGTCGTGGGCATCGGCGCCGACGTTGAAACCGGTGTGCGCGAGGGGCTTGGCGTTGGGGTTAAGGTGAACCTGGGACTTGAGGTTGAGGTTGGTGTAACGCTTGGCGTCGGAGTCGGGGTCGTGCTCGGTGTGTCGCCGGGGAGGTGGGTGGCTGTCGCCGTTAGCGTCGAAGGGTCTGTTGTGCCCGGCGCTTCTCCCACCGGGTTTTGTTCGGTGGCCGTCGGCTGGTCGGCGCCGCCGCCGCGCGCGTCGTTTGAAACTAATATTAAGAATCCGATGACCAACCCCGCGAAGACGACAGCCGCCAATGCCAAGGGCAACGGGTTTCTCGATCTGAGTTGGGTCGGCTTCTCCGCGACGGGCGCTCCGGCGTTGGGTTCGGAGAGGTTGCTGGTGAAGAAGATCGTCGTCGCGTTGGGGCGCAAATCCTGGGGGGCGGCCTTAACCGCTTCGGCAAAGGCTTCGGCGAAAGCGCCGGCGGTCGGGTAACGCTGCTGCGGCTCTTTAGCCAGCGCGCGCAGCAGTACAACGTCGATTTCGACGGGCAGGTTGGGGTTGATCTGGCGCGGCGGCGGCGGCGGCTCCTTGACGTGCTGCATGGCGATGGCGATCTGCGAACTGCCGATAAACGGCAGCCGCCCGGTCGTCAACTGGTAGACGAGCACACCCAGGCTGTAGATGTCTACGGCGTGGCTGATCGGCCGGCCCTGCGCCTGTTCGGGCGCGATGTAGTTGGCGGTGCCGATGGCTTCGGTTGTGGCGCTTTCCCCCCGGGCGACCAACTTGGCAATGCCAAAGTCGGTCAGGTAAGCGTTGCCGCGCTCGTCGAGCAAAATATTGGCGGGCTTCACGTCGCGGTGCACCACGCCCTTATCGTGCGCGTAGTCGAGCGCATCGGCGATTTGATCGAGCATATTGCTGATTTCGGAGAGGGAGGGGCGGGGCAGGTCCTTGCGCTCGATGCGTTCGGCCAGCGACCCGCCGGCCAGCAGAGGCATGACGACGTAGATCGTATTGTTTTCGACGCCGTAGTCGAAGATCGGCACGATATGGATGTGTTGAAGCTGCGCTGCGGTCGAAGCCTCGTTGTTGAAGCGCTCGATGAAGTCGTTGTTTGCCAGCAGGTTAGGAGCCAGGACCTTGATCGCAACCGCGCGCTTGTCGCGGAACGCAGTCTGGTAAGCGCGGTAGACAATTGCCATGCCGCCCTCACCGATTTTCTCGACCAGTTCGTAGGCGCCGTTTTTGAGCGTTTGCCCGACCAGATTTTTGCCAGCCTGGTACATTTAATCTCCTTTGGCTAGCAAGGCGCGAAAATAAACGCAATCTTAAGTAAAGAGGGGTAAAATCTACGCTCCACGCTCCTGATTGTAGCACACTCTGCGCAAATGGATACAAAATCTGTTATATATTTCATACTGAACAAGGAGTAAATCGAATGACTGCCAGCGACGAACGCCGGGAACTACTGGAACGCTACGCGAGCTTGCGCGTCGCCGACGTGCGCGACGGCATGGACTGGAACAGGATGCACCATTACGGCACGATGGCGCCGGATATTCGCCCCTTGTTCCGAACGCGGGCGGTCGGCATTGCGCGGACGGCGCGTTACCTGCCGTTCCAGGGTCCCATGCCAACCCTGTCTGCCGATGAATACGATCAATGGTCCGCCTGGTATTACGGTGAGATCGGTACATACCCGTGGATGCAGGACATCCAACCCGGCGACTTCATCGTCATCGACCAGAGCGGCGTTGATGCCGGCCTGATGGGGTCCAACAACGCGCTGGCGGGCTTCCGAGACGGCGCACGCGGCTACGTGACAAACGGCGGTGTGCGCGATACCGACGAGTTGGTTTTGCAGAAGATCCCATTCTGGTCCCGGTTCATCTCTCAGAAGATGGTCCAGGCGCGGTTGCAGTTCGATGCTAAGGATATCCCTGTGGCGGTCGGCGGCGTGGTGGCTTATCCCGGCGATGTCATCGTAGCCGACGGCGACGGCGTGATCGTCGTCCCGCGCAAGATCGCTTTCGACGTGGCGGAGCGCGCACACCGGGAATTGGCGAACGACAAGAAGGCGCGCCGGACGCTGTACGAGGCGCTGGATATGGAATTAGACGAGACGGTCTTGTAAAAGACGCCGCCGGCGAGTCTTGACTTAATCTCCTGCACATCGTAGATTTGTAAGTAGGAGCCGGTGAGGCTTTTGTGATCCTTTTTTTCTTTCCCCTGATGTGAGGAGATATAAGACAATGAGACGTGTGGCTATTCTTGGGTTGATCCTGCTGTTGTCGATGGTGTTGACTGCTTGTGGGGGCGGCGGTGATGGCGGCGGCGGCGATAGTGGAGGCGGCGAGGCCGCCGGACCGCAGGCGCTCGAATTGAGCCAAGACCATACGACGGCGGACGGGAAGGTCGCGTTTAAGTACCCCGGCGCGGACTGGTTCGTGTACGAGGATTTGAACATTCCCTACATTTACAGCAACAAGGATGCCCAATCACGGATCGGCACGCTTGCCTTTCAGCCTGGGCAGGTGATGATACAGATCACCAAGAATTCGCTCCCCAGCAGCTTGTATGGCGACGTGCCGGCCGAGCACATCACCGCTTTCATGGAAGGACTGGTCGCTTCACTCAACTTGACCGCCGGCGAGCCGACCGAAACGAAGATCGGCGAGAAAGACGCCGCTTACGCGCTGGCGACCGGCGAGAAGTACAGCCTGTGGGGATGTGCGATTGCCGTAACGGATGACATGATGCTTGAGGTGCTTGCCTACACTGCGCCGGACGACTTCGAGCAGCAGGAGCCGACGATCATGGCAATCGTCGAGTCGGTGACCTACACGCCTTAGCGCATACCCAAACCCGTAGTAAAAGATAAATGAGCCGACGGGGGCACGGCGCGCGCCGTGCCCCCAGTGTTGTCTTTAGCTAATGTTACTTCAAGCGCAGTTCGACGACCGGCACCACAACGTCCGGCTTATTGACCGGCAGCTCCAGCGTGAGCGTGCCGGCTTCGGCGGCGTAGTGAACGGCCTCTGAAGTGAACTTTACTTCGCTGCCGTCGTTCAAAAGCTGCGCATATTCGACCTTATCCGCCAGGCCTTCCAGGTGCAGGAAGCGGAAAGGCCAGGCGTACACGTGGACGAAAAGCCGCTTGCCGTTTTGGGTCAGGCGGCAGTCCGGCGGCGCTTGGTACTCGCTCTGCGTGCAGCCGTAGATCGCGTCTGCGTGCAGCGCCATCCAATCGCGGTACACGGCCAGCGCATCCAGCGCCCGCCGGTCCCACGTGCCGCGCGCGGTCGGCCCGACGTTCATCAGCAGGTTGCCGCCGCAGGCTACCGTGTTGACCAGCATCCGAATCAACTGCCCCGGACTCTTCCACGTCGTCTCGTCGCGGTGATATCCCCACGAGCCGCTGAAGGTCTGGCACGCCTCCCAGACGACCGGCGCGCCGTCGATGTGTACCCACCCGGTCGGCTGGACCTGCTCCGGCGTGTGGACGTCGGCGTACTCGGTCGGCAGGTCGAGGCGGTTGTTGATGATGATGTTGGGCTTCAGCTCGCGCACCATCCGGTAGAGCGCTTCGCTCTGCCAGTCGTCGCGCCCTTTGCCGGGCATGCCTTTGTAGTCGCGCCCCGGATACGAGAAGTCGCACCACAGGATATCAAGCTCGAACTCGGTCAGCAGTTCGCGGACCTGCGCGTGCAGGTATTCGGCGTACTTTTTAACGTCGCGCTGCCGGTTCAGCGCGGCGGCGTCGGGGTGGTTGCGCAGTGGGTGATAGATGTCGATGGGGAATTCCGGGTGATGCCAGTCGATCAGCGAGTAATAGAAGCCGACTTTAAGCCCTTCGGCGCGGAACGCATCGACGAACGGGTGCAGCAGGTCTTTACCGTAGGGGGTGCTGGTGACTTTGTAATCGGTGTGCTTGCTGTCCCACAGACAGAAACCTTCGTGGTGCTTGCTGGTGATGACGACGTATTTCATCCCGGCTTCGCGCGCCGTCCGCGCCCAGGCTTTCGGGTCGTAGAGCGTGGGGTCGAACCGGTCGAAGTACTTGCGGTAGTCCTCCGGGCTGATCTCCTCACGCGACTGTACCCATTCGTGCCGGGCGGGGGGCGCGTACAAGCCCCAGTGGACAAAGAGACCAAAGCGGTCGTTTACAAACCATTCGGTGTCGCCTTGCGTCGGTTTCGGCTTAAGCATATTCGTGTCCTTTGTTAGATTAAGTCGCTGGGTCAATGTGCACCGATATCCTATCGCTTGCCGCCGGGATTCGCTAACGGTGCCGGTTGATTTCATCGCGCAGTGCGCGCGCCGCCCCCGCCGGGTCGTCGGCGAAGATGACCCCGCGCGACGAGTTGATGATTAGCCCCTTGTCCCGGCTGTTGAGGCCCGCCTGTACGGTCTGCGCGACGTCGCCGCCCTGCGCGCCGACCCCCGGCGCCAGCAGCGTCATCTCGCCGGCGATCGCGCGGATGCGCCGCAGTTCGCCGGGATACGTGGCGCCCGCGACCAGCATGCAGTTACCGCGCGTGTTCCACTCCGCGCTGACACGCCGCGCGACCACCGTCCATAGCGGCTCGCCGCCGTCGCCGGTTATCAAATCCTGGAACTCGCCCGCGCCGGGGTTGGAGGTGCGGCAGATCAGGATGCAGCCCTTATCCGCGCGCACGAGGAACGGCTCCAGCGCCGCGCGCCCCAGGTAGGGATTCAGGGTCACGGCGTCGAAGCCCAATTCGTCGAAGATCGCGGCGACGTAGCCGGCGTTGGTCGAGCCGATGTCGGCGCGCTTGGCGTCGCAGATGGTCAGGATATCGCCGTAGTGCATTTGCAGGTAGTCCATCGTCATCTGCAAATCGGTGAGGCCCGCCGCGCCGCGCGCTTCGTAAAAGGCGCTGTTCGGCTTGTAGGCACTCACGTATTCGTGCGTCTGCTCGATGATCCACTTGTTGAAAGCAAACTGCGGGTGCGGCGCGGACTTAAAACGCTTGGGCAGGCGCGCGTAGTCGCTGTCCAGGCCCACGCACAGCAGCGAATTGACCTGATCGGCGCGCGCGTTGTACTTGTCGATGACGTAGCTCATGCCGGCGTCCTTTCCCACTCCCAGTGGTGCGGGTCACGCGCCCACGCTTCGATGACTTCAATCGCTTCCACGTCGAAGTAACCCATCATCGCCGCCTCGTAGACCAGCGCGCGAAACGGCGCCAGCGCGTGCAGCCGGACGTGTGCGCGCTCGAAGGCGGCGGCGGCTTCCGGGAAGCCATACGTGACGATGCACAGGCAGTCGCTTACCCGCGCGCCGGCGTCGCGCAGCGCCTCAACCCCGGCCAGGCTGCTCCCGCCGGTCGTTGCCAGGTCTTCGACGAGCAGCACGCGCTTACCCGATACGTCGCCGCCCTCGATCTGGCTGCGTGTGCCGTGCGCTTTTGCCTCCTTGCGCACGAAGACCGACGGCTTTTGCAGGACGTATCCCAGCGCCGCGCTGTGCGGGATGCCCGCCGTGGCGATGCCGGCGATTACGTCGAATTCGAGCGCTTCGCGTTCGATCACGTGCGTAAACCCTTCGATCACCGTTTGCCACTGCGCCGGCCGGAAGGGTAAGCGCCGGTTATCGACGTAGACCGGCGACTTGATCCCCGACTTGAACGTAATCGGCTCATACGGCGTGAAGACCACCGCGCCGATTTCTAACAGCGTTCGTGCGATCTTTGTTTCTGGCGATTCCACTTTATCCAGCCTCCCGTGCAATCAGTGCCGCCGCCAGCGGCCCGCGATACACCAACCCGCTCCAGTACTGCACGGCGCGCACACCCAGCCGCGCGAAGTCGTTGTAGGTCGCGCCGTCCTGTATGCCGCCGCACGCGATGATATCCACCGGGTAGCCGTGCTCGGCCTGCACCCGGTGCAGCCGTCTCACGGCTTCGACCGCGTGCATGTGCAGCCGCCCGCCGCCGACGCCCGCCGTCTGGCCCGAGTCGTCCGGCGTGGGCGCGGGCAGTGTGTTGGTCGCAACTACCGCGCGCACGCCCACCTCCGCGAAGACCGCCATCAGCGCGCGGTACTGCTCCTCGGCCAGCGCCGGCCCCAGCTTGACCCACAGCGGCGCCGGGCGCACGGCATCGACCGCCGCGCCGCAGATTTGGCGCGCTTCGGCGGCGGCCTGGTTGCCATTGGGGTCGTCCTCGGTGTTGGGACAGCTCAGGTTCAGCGTGAACCATGCCGGGCATATGCCGCGTTCGACGAACGCCGCCAGCGCTTCGCGTACTTCCTGCGCCGGCCGACCGGGGTCGTCCACGCCCGGACTCACGGCGACGTTGATCCCGAACTGCGCCGGCAGGTCGCGTTTGCGCATGGCGAGAAACGCCGCCGCCGCGTGCGCGCCCGGATTGCGCAGCCCGACCCGGTTTTGCGTGGAGCGGGCGGGCACGTCGCGCCAGGTCACCGTGCCCGGATTGCCCACGCGCGGCCGCCGCGTGAACGAGCCGAACTCGACCGGGCCGACGAGCCGGGGCATGCTGGCCCAGCCGGGCATGATGTTCGCGCCGCGCTGCACTGCCGCCAGCGCCGCCGCCTCCGACTCGAAGCCGTCGCCTTTGACCAGCCCGGCGGCCAGGATGAACGGGTAATCGAGCGCCACGCCGCCGGCCGTGACCGGCGCGCGCTCGAAGGCCAGCCGGTGCACGGCGTCGAGCAGCGCCAGCAGCCCCGGCTGCCCGTCGGCGCGGCGCAGCAGTTGCAGCATGTCGTGATGGGTTTGCTGCGCGGAGCGGCGGAAAACCGACGGGCGGGCCAGGAGATAGGCGGCGTTTGCCGCCGAGAGGAACCCGGCGCGCACTAACTGCTTCATGCCGCACCTCCGTACAAGCTCTGGCCGGAACCCGGCCCGGCCAGCACCCGCTCGCCGTCGAAGACCCGCCGGCCCCGGACCCACACCTCGCGCACCTTGCCCATCACCGACATACCCTCGAACGGCGACCAGCCGCACCCGGTGCGCAGGTTGGCGCGCTCGATGGTGAACGGCGTCATCTCGATGACGGTGTAGGTTTCGGGGCCGGGGCGCACGCCGAAGATTTGCTGCGGGCGCAGCGCTACCAGTTCGATCATGCGCTCGACCGTCAGGCGCATATCGTGCACGGCGGTGCAGAGCAGCGGCAGCGTCGTCTCCAGGCCCGGCACACCCGCCGGCGGTCGGTCCGACGCTTTCTCGGCCAGCGTGTGCGGCGCGTGGTCCGATTCCACCACGTCCACGACGCCCGACGCGATGGCATCCCACAGCGCGTCTTGATCGGCCAGCGTCTTAAGCTCCGGCTTCATGCGGCCCAGCGCGCCCAGCACCGCGACATCGGCCTCGGTGAGGAACAGGTGATGCGGCGTCACACCGACCGTAACGGGCAGCCCTGCCTCCTTCGCCGCTCGGAGATGGCGTATTTCTTCGGCGGTGCTGATGTGGCAGAAGTGCGTCGGCACGCGGTGCGCGCGCACCAGTTCGAGGATATCGGCGACCGTCTCGCTCTCGGCGTGCACCGCGATGCGCGAGGTCCGGGGCCAGGCGGCGTAGTGGCGCGCGCGCGTCGCCTGGTCGCCGATGAGCAGCGCGCCGGTGGTGGCGTTGTTGTACAGCTTCAAACCGCAGACCCGGCTGACGACTTCGGGCGTGTAGGCGGCGGTGTTGTCGGCCTGGCTGCCGCCGAAGTACACGCCCCAGTCACAGACGGCCTGCGCGGCGAGTCCGGCGCGCTTGGTCGCCAGGGTCTGCGGGCTGGTGGTTTCGGGCGGGGTGTTGGGCATATCGAGCACCGCCCAATAGCCGCCGGCGAGCGCCGCGGCCGTCTCGCCGGCGAAGGTGCCTTTGTGGGACCAATCCATGCCGCGCAGGTGTACGTGTGGGTCGAGCGCGCCGGGGATTTTTATGGTGTTTGCCATCTTACTTATACCCAGGAGCCGCCCAGCACCTTTGCGAGCAGGGTCATACGGACCAGCTTACCGTTTGCCATCTGGTGGAAGTAGACGGCGCGCGGGTCGGCGTCGAGCGCGTCGTGATCGTCCGGCGTGCCCATCTCGTGCTTGCGCGGCAGCGGGTGCATCAGGATTGCGTCGGCTTGGGCGCGCGCCAGGACCGGCGGCGTCATGATGAAGGCATCTTTGATCGCTTCGTACTCGGCGCGGTCTTCGAAGCGTTCTTCCTGGACGCGCGTCCAGTAGATGACTTCGGTCGCGCCCAGTGCCTCGTCCAGGGTTTCGGTCTCGCACACTTCGACGCCCTTTGCCCTGACGAAAGCGATGACTTCCTCCGGCATACGCAGCGCCGCCGGCGCGACCAGGTTCAAGACGGTGTCCTTGGCCTCGTAGCGGGCGATGAGCTTTGCCAGCGAGTGCACCGTCCGGCCATTCTTCAAGTCACCGACCAGGGTAATGTTCAGGCCGTCGATCTTCCCTTTGAAGTCGTAGATCGTGAAAATGTCGAGGAGCGCCTGGGTGGGGTGCTCGCCGGTGCCGTCGCCGCCGCTTACCACGACCGGATGCAGGCCGGTTTGCTCGCGCAGCTTGTCGAGGTAGTACGCGGCCTCGTAGGATGAGCCGACGCTGGGATGGCGCAGCACGACGATATCGACGTAGCAGCCGGCGGCGCGGATGGTGTCGGCCAGGCTCTCGCCTTTGTAGACCGAGGAGAACTGCACGCCGTTGCTGGCCGTGACCACCTGGCCGCCCAGGTGCCGCATCGCCGCCTGAAAAGACAGGTCGGTGCGGGTGCTGGCTTCGTAGAACAGCGTCGCCATGAGCCGCCCGGCGCAGATTTCCAGGAGACCCCGGTCGCGCTGCTTGATGCGCTTGCGGATCGAGCGCGTGGCATCGAATAAGATTTGCAGGTCGTCGCGGTCGAATTGGTCAACCGAGATGATGTGCTTCCCGGTGAAATCGCCGCCGATCTTGGGGGGCGTGTACCGGTCGATATAGGATGCAATATCGCGCACGTGGTTTCGCTCACCGTTCTGAGCCATTTATTGGTCAACCTCCATAAAAAACCACCCATGAAAGGGTGGTTGGGTCGGCGAATATAAAAAAATATAGGAGGACGTGCCGGAATCGGCCCGCGCCGCCTATACTTTAAGCGATCTGCACTTTCAGTATTTGCTACACTATCGCTCATGGGCGGACATTATAGCAAGGGCTTGCGGATTTAAGCGAATTTTAACTGTTTAACTTGAGCAGTTTTGCGAGTGGTTCCACAATATAGAGTAGACTCTGTGAAAGGGCAGCTCGGCGGCGTAACATGGCGCTTGATTTCTTGCAGGGATTTGTGCCCACATACAGAATTAACCGGCAGATGCGCCGCCATATGTAGGGGCAGGTTTGTAAACCCGCCCCATGCACATCAACTTAAGCGCCTGCTCCCCCTCACCCCCGTCCCCTCTCCCTCAAGGGGCGAGGGGAGTCAGATGCG